>JAZOMN010000042.1:0-5435 GCA_045654005.1 Clostridia bacterium | reverse complement strand
TAGCAGAAAGCGAAGATACATATAAATTCATCGATAAAATATTTGAAACTATAAGTACTACATTAAGGAGTAAATATATTTTAATCGGTATGGATGTAGCGGCAGGACTCGGTTCAGCAAAATATTATAAAAAGAATGGTCTTAAAGAACCTATAGATATATTAAAATCACATCTTGACAGAGTAAGTGGTATAGCCAAAAAATATGGATACATCTGTGGAGTATTTTCAGATATGTTCTTTAAGATGCTCTCTAAAGATGGCACTAATTATCAGGAAGCAGATTATGAAATAACTGAGAAAGAAAGACAACTTATTCCTGACAACATCTCCTTAATATGCTGGGCTTATGATTTTGAAAAAGAGGAAGAATACGATAAATTTATGGCATCAAATAAAAAGCTTTGTGACAGAGTAGATTTTATGGGAGGAATTCATAACTGGCATGGATTTTTATGCGATACAATTACTACTTATGAAAATATGAGCAGTGCCTTAAATGCAAGTATAAAAAATGGTATTAACAGAGTTTTCGCATCTGTATGGGAAGACAACGGAGGAGAATGTAATCACTTTGCATCTCTTTGCGGTCTTCAGCTTTTTAGTGAGCACATGTATGGAAGCCAAGATGTTATAAAAACTTCCAGAGAAAATTTTGAATTTATAACTGATGCAAGTTTTGATGCTTTTATGGATATGTCTCAGTTCCATAACATATTTGACGGAAGAGAATATGCACACTGGAGCCATAAATACTTTGGTAAAAAATGTTTGTATCAGGATATTCTTATAGGTCTTGCCGACAATGCACTTTATAAAAATCCTATGTCAGAGCATTATTTAAAATATGCAAAGAAAATGGAAACTTATATAAAAGGCAGCAATATGTGGAATAGCTATTATGCTTACGCAAGGGATTTGTTTTCAATTTTATCTTTAAAATGCAGTATCGCAGAAAGGTTGCGAGATGCATATATATTAAAAGATGTAAAAACTCTTTATGATATTGCAAATAATCAAATACCTGTTTTATCCGCCAAGTTAAAAGAGTTCAAAGATAAAACACTTGAAATATGGTATGAATACAATAAGCCGACAGGTGCTGAAGTTCTTGATATACGTTTTGGTGGACTTTTATCAAGATGTGAAACTGCATCAAAAAGAATTAACGACTTTTTAAATGATAAGATAGAAAAAATAGAAGAGTTAGATTATGAAAGATTGCCCTTTAAATGCAATTTTAACAACACATATAAATATATAGCATCAGTTAATATTATGTAATTAAGATGGGAAGGAAGAATAAAGGTGACAATAAAGGAAATTGCGAATTTGAATCCTTCGGATTATTTTTATAATCTTAAGGATAAACTTATAAATTATGTGGCTAAAAAAAGCTATGATCAGTTTGATATTTCTGATAATTTAAGAAATGATATCAAGACAAAAGAAGAATTTTTAGAATATCAGAAACAAAGAAGAGAAGTTTTAGAAAAGTTTACTGCAAATGTTCCTTACGATAAATCTCTTCCTTTAGACCCTAAGATTACAGGTGTTGTGGAAACTGAAGATTTAATTATTGAAAAAATAATTATTACTTCAAGAAAGAATGTATATGTACCTTGCACATTGTATCTTCCGAAAAAAAGAAAGGGCAAAGTTCCTGTAATCTTAATGCAAATGGGTCACGCTGAAACAGGCAAACTATACTCTCAATATCAGAAAATTGCAAGACTTCATGCGAAGAACGGATTGGCAGTTTTATCATTTGACCCTGTAGGCCAGGGCGAACGATTAAGTTATATTGACGAAAAAACAGGCGAAGTTTTAGTTCCTCCGCATGTCCGTGAACATCAGCATTTTGGCAATCAATGTTTTTTAACAGGTAACTATCCTGTAAGATACTTTTTATGCGATGCTATGAGAGCAATTGATTACATAGAAACAAGAGAAGAATTAGACTCTGAAAAAATCGGTGCAACAGGAACCTCGGGTGGAGGCACAATGACAAGTGTTCTTATGGCTTATGATAAAAGAATTAAAGCTGCAACACCAAGTTGTTTTTTAACAACAAGAAGAGCATATTATCCGTCAGGCGGAGTTCAGGATGCTGAACAGATTTGGGTAGGGGGGACAAAAGAAAATTTTGACCATTATGAGCTTATATCCTGCTTTTGCCCTCGACCACTTTTGCTTCTTGCAGCAAAAAGTGACTTTTTCCCACTCGAAGGAACAGAGAAACTTTATGAAAAAGAAAAAGAATTCTATAAGCTTTTGGGTTGCGAAGAGAATATAAGAATGTTTGCCGGTGATTCCGACCACTGCTATACGCTCATTGCAGCGGCAAAATCAGTTGAATTTTATTTAGAAATATTTTTAAATAAAAAAGTAACAATTGAGCCGGAAGATTTAGGGTTCCTTGATAATGGAGAACTTAATTGTACAAAAACAGGGCAGATAATTAAAGATTTTTCCGATGCTAAAATCATTTTTGAAGAAAATTTAAATGATTATAACAATGTGAAAATCAAAACCAAACAGGAAAAAAGAGAATTCTTAAATTCAAAAGTTTTTAATGGAAGAGTTGATACAAAATTCTATCCTAAGAAGTTATTAACATACGATGTTGACAATTTGTGTGTTGAAAATTATTTATGGTACTCTCAGCCTGATATGCCTTGCTATGGCGTTAAATTTACTGCCAAAGATTGTAGCAACGAAAATTCAAAATATAAAATATATCTATTTGAAAATGGAACTGACGATATTAAAAAGTATGAGAAAGAAATAAAGGATGCTTGCACTAAAGGATTTGTATGCTTTGTAGTTGATCTTTCCGGTATGGGAAAATGCGAAATTTATCCTCTTCTTATTACCAGAGGAGTAAAAACCGATTATGGAGCAGAAGAAAAATTATCAAGAGATTTATTCTTCTTAGGCGATTCTCTTTGTGCTTTAAGAAGTTACGACTTAATTCGTACAATAAAGCTTTTAAAAGAGGAATTCAAAGCTTCTGATATATCTTTATTCTGCGAAGGTAAGGTTTCAGTTCTTGGAAGAATTTTAGAAATTCTTGATGAAAGTATAGAAACTAAATATCTAAGTGAAGTATCCGTTGAAGATATAATAACAAATAAATATTATGATAAGTATAATATTGCAGGTATGATAATGCCTGAACTTGGACTTTATCTTAAATAAATTTTTATTTTTTAAAATATATTAATCCCGTAAGGGATTATTATATAAAAATGCAAAAGAAACTAACTTAAGTTATGAAAAAAAGAAAGGTGGTGATTATATGAAAAAGTATCAGAAACCCGAGCTTCTTGCGCAAAGGCTTGAGTTAAAATCAAGCATTGCAAATCTGGCAAACTGGCTTGAAAACGGCGATGGTAAAGATTATAAGGGTGCCGGTATAACAACCTATGTATTGGAAAGTTAAAAATTAAAAAAGAAAGAAAAGGAGTGATTAATTTGAAAAAATTAATTTCATTATTGTGTGTAATCACACTATTATTATCACAATTTGTTGTTGCGTCAGCATGCAGCAAATGTTCAGAGAAATACTGTTCGCCAATTGCAAAAACTGCATTTATAAGAGCTAAAGATGTATCAACTTACAATGGAAACTTTTATTATCTTAGAAAAGATTCTGCCAAGCGTGGTCTTATTTTGTTAGAACTTAATTTAGATAACCTTAGGGATTACTTAAAAGAGAATGATACCAAAAAAGGTATTGCAAATTATAAATTTGCCGGTCTTTCGTTGAAGTCTTTTTCCGGTACTTTTACAGTGGCAATTTATAAAGTAGATAATTTTGATTGGTCAAGCTACGGGGAATATAAAGTAAACGAAATTGATTATGAAGGAGAAGATAAACTTCCTTTCAATAAGAAAACCGATTTAATTAATACATTTACATTTACAGTTACTCCAGAAAGAACAGTGCTTGATATATCTGAATGGATAGAACAAAAGCTTATTGAAGGTAAAAAATCTGTAACTATCGCTCTTGATAATATTACAACGGACCATGATGAAACGCTTTATTTTGGCAGACATGATATTGAAGCAACTAAATACCATCCATTGTTTAAACACAGAAGGGTAGAAAGTGATAGTACCTATCAATTAAGGGATGGAAACTTTAATACAACAATAACAGATGGTTATTTATTCCCTGATAAAGATGGAACTAACTATGTTTTTGCTAAATATCAATTAGGAAATGAAACATCTCAGGAAGTTACTGACCTTGGTATTCAAATAGGTGATACATTCTATTCACTCAAAAAAGACACAGCTGAATTTAATCAAGCTCTTACTTCAAGATGCTTTGGAATAGGTATAAAAGACTCTGGTAAAACACTTGGCAATTCTTATAAAGCTATTCCTCAGATTAAAATGAGAGATGTTGTTAAAGAGGATGTGTATAATAATACTTTTGTTGATGACGGCTTTGTAAAATCAGGAGAAGGTATTACTGTTAACCAATAAGGTTATTAAAAAAAATATAACAAAATGCGGAGGGGATTTTAAAATCCCCCCTGCATAATATATTTGCTGAGATATTTTAAGGTATATATTAATGTATCTTAAAATATCTCAGTAAACAAAAAATAAAAAATAAAGAGGGGTATCTATTATGAAAAGATTTCTAATTTTAGTTTTGGCAGTTACAATGTTATCTTCATATGTTGCTTTTTGCTGTGATAACTGTACTTCAGACGAATCGGTAACATATATTTCGGATAACACATGTTATGCAAGCAGTAAGATAGCGTTTACGGATGGCCGAGTTTCTATAGGCGGAACAGGTGGTTTTGAAGAAACAGATTATTTCGGAGTAGGGTTATTTAAAGTAGATCTTGATAAGATGAGATTAAATATGGTAAAAAACAAATATATTAATAAAGCCGAAATAGCCATATACATATATAATTCAGATTCCACTAAGGCTCTGTACATAGCTGCCTGTGAAGCTGATTTTGACTGGAGTAATCATACAACTATTGGTAAATATATGCCTACGGACAAAAATACATATATTCCGATCAGAGATATAATATGTTCTGATGATGATTGTACGCACAAGATGCCTGATGCAAGTAACACAAGCGATTTCTGTTCAGGTATTACTAAAATAATGCCAAACAATGGATATGTATATTACTATATGGATATTACAAGTTATATACTTGATAAACTGAACTCGAAAGATAGTGTTGCAACTATAGGCATTAAATCAGTTTATCAGGAAAATCCAAAACAATATGTGGCTATCCGTGGCGCGTCATTTGGAAAATCTAATCACCCTTATGTTAAATTGACATACAGAGATGCATATGATGATGCATATTTAAAGAATGTTAAAATTGAAAACAAGGATAATGTTATCTTAGATAAACTTTTTGATAAGAATGTATTTGAATA
>JAZOMN010000041.1:0-1029 GCA_045654005.1 Clostridia bacterium | reverse complement strand
CAAATTGTTCCTCTGTATTAACATTACTTTAAATTTAAAACAATGGAGATGTTTAAAAAGTCAATTTTTAACATCTCCATTGTTAATTTTTTTAATATTCTTTTCTATCTTTTTTCTTGGAACTAAAGTATAGTGAGAACAATTTGTGCATCTTATACCAATATCCATTCCCACTCTTTTTACTTCAAAGGTTTCACATCCGCAAGGATGTTTTTTCTTAAGAGTTAAAATATCTCCAACATTTATTTCCATATTTACTGCCTCACAAAATATTCTGTAATTTCTTCAGTTGAATCAAAGATTTTTACAGGGTTAAATTTTAATAGTTCTTCCAAAGAGCCAAAACCGTAACTTACACCGAAAAAGTCAATCCCGATTTGTTCTGCTCCCTCACCGTCAAATTTTGTATCCCCTATAAGCACACAGTCTTTTTTTGAAAGTCCGAATTTTTTAGTAACATAATTTACTACCTGACTTTTTGAATTGTCAGGCTTGTCCGCTTCACTTCCCGATACAAATTTAAAGTATTTTAAAACATCTTCTTTTTCAAGTATCATTTTCGCATATATTGTCGGTTTTGATGTTGTTATATATAAATCGTATTTTTCCGATAATGCCTTTAACATTTCTTTCATTCCGTCATAAAGGCAAAATTCAAAAATTCCTTTTTCGCTGTAGTATTCTCTGTATTTTGCAACGTACATATCTGCGGTTTTTAAATCAACATTAAATGTGGCCTCAAAAGACGAATGCAGGGGAGGACCTATAAATGTACGCAAGGTTTTTTCATCTAATTCCTTTAAATTGTGTGACTTTATAACATATTTAATTGAATTAAATATGCCCTCCATAGAATTTATAACTGTACCGTCTAAATCAAAAAATATATTTTTCATACGTTCTCCTTTAAAGCAGATGCCTTGGTATTCAAAACCGTTTCTTGCCGGATTTTTTCGCCACTGCATCGTTAAAATACTCGTAAATATGTTAATATTCACTGCGTTTTTGCCTCACATTGACAAAAAAATC
>JAZOMN010000040.1:0-2502 GCA_045654005.1 Clostridia bacterium | reverse complement strand
GGTGCAAGTCCACAAGCACCCAGACAAGAAACAGTTTCAACTGTGAAAAGCATATCATCAGTTGTATGCTTTTTATCTGAAAGTCCCAATTCTTTTCTTAAAGTTTCTAAAATCGGAATAGACTTCCTTACGTGGCACGCTGTACCATCGCATATTTTAATAATGTACTTTCCTTTGGGTTCTAAAGAAAAGTTTTCATAGAAAGTTGCTACTCCATATACCTTTGCAATACTTATATCAAGCCCTTTTGCAATATATTCAAGAATTTCTTCAGGTAGATAATGAAATTCAGCCTGAAGGTCCTGCATAATAGCAATAAGAGAAGATTGATTTCTGTTATAAGAATCAAGTATTTTGTCGGCAATGTTAAAATCAATTTTACTCATAAATTCCCCTACTCCTTTACAAAATTATTCAAAATATATTATAACACCATTTTGCAAAATAGTAAACAAAAATTTGTCAAAAAATCAATTTTTTTTAAAATCTTTTAAAAACAATAAAAAAGCAGATGTTTTTTTACATCTGCTTTATAATATCAATATGAATTTAATACATCTGAAATTGCCTTGGCTGTAATAATCCCCGAATTAATTGACTCTGTCAGCGTGTTACCGTTAGTTCCAATCTCAATTATTAACGAAGAATTAGTTGTATGCTGATTAAATCTTTCCTGCCTTAAATTTATAGGACGCGAAAGATTGGGTGCAATTTCATTTATCCTTTCCTGACAATGCATAGCAAATTTCAGATTCTCTTTCCAGTTGTTATGTGTAAGCCCCCCTTGATTCGTTCCAACAACAAACATAACCTGAGAACATTTAACTCCACCTGTTTCCTTAACTACTTTAAAAATTTCCCCCGTTTCGCTAATCATAGCATCTCTGTGAACATCAAGCACAACAGATATTGTAGGATATTTTTTTAACATTTCCTCCACTGTTGAAAGTGAATTTTTATAGGAGTTATTAAATTTAGGAATATCATGCATTTTTTTCGAATGTATAACCTCAATATTATTTTCCTTAAAAACTTTTGCCATTTCCGAGCCTACACGTACGATATTATTATTTATATCCTCATTTCTGTCGGTGGGATTATAACTTTCACTGCCGTGAGTATGGACTATCAAAACCTGCGGTTTTCCTTTCACTCTGTTTAAAGATAATTTTTCATTATAAAGTTCTACAAGATTTAAACTGTATGTCGTTTTATTATCAACAACAATCCCCTTTTTCTCCAAATAATTTCCGTTTGATTTAATAGAATTCACTGTAGTTTCGGTTGCTGGATTATAAGTTAAATTATCTTCTTTTAAAATACTTTCGAATATTTTAGGAATATAATAATTATTACTTTCATTAACGAAATCATAATTCTTGCTTAATTCGTTTTTTACTGATTTTATAAAAGAAATTTTATCAGTAAAAATATTTGAAGGTTTTTCCAAATCCTCATTGAATATAAAACTTAAAATCTTAATTAAAGTAATTGGTTTATATTCGCTTCCCGTGTTATTAAAAACAGGAATTTCTTTTTTTATTCTTTCTGGCGAAATGCTGTATTCAATCAGTTTATTTGTAAAAATTTCTTTTTTTACATTAACACTTAAACAAATAACACTAAAAGAAAGAACACACATCATCACCGAATAAAGAATTACTTTTTTTATATTTATTACATAAGCTCTTGTACGTTTCATATTATCCTCTACGGAATTAAAAGTTTCATTCCTTTTTTCACTGTTACATTATCATCAAGTTCGTTAGCCAAAGCAATATCATTTACTGTCGTTTTGTATTTTTTGGCTATATCCCATAAATTTTCATTGCCATCACAAAAGAAAACGGTTATACCATGTTTATCGCAACTACAATTAGAATTATCACAATCAATACCTTGAACTATTTCCTGAGAAATATGATTTTTAATAATAATTTTATAACTTAAATTTATTCTTAAATTAATTTCATCAGAAGAAACAATATTATAGGAAAAAGAATCGATTTGAAGTTTTAAATCACACAATGCTTTGGAAGAATCAACATCTGTGTTTACATTATACTCTAAAGGAACCAATGATTTAGCCATGCATATCTCTCCTTCAGTCGAGATATACATCATCGAAACAGCAATATTTCCCTTAATTTTTATAATGCCTGATGTCATTGTAACACTGTCAACATCTTCTTTTATCTCAAGAAGAAGAACTTTTTGAATATCTTTTAAATTATTAAAAGATACTGTTTCTTTTAGAGAAAATTGTCCCGAAAGTCTGTTAAGTATCTCCTCGTAATTAAACATATTTTTTTGAAGGTTAAGATTATTTTTAAGACTATATGCATCAACAATAGGACAAATCAGTAATTCTTCATAAGTTTTACCTTTAACTAAAATATCCCCGCACACTTTTATAATTCTTTTCTCTCCGTCGCTGTTATCTCTTAATATGTAATTAAAATTATTAATTAATATATCATAATCAAATATTGAATCTTCATT
>JAZOMN010000039.1:0-4911 GCA_045654005.1 Clostridia bacterium | reverse complement strand
GGTACAATTACAAAAGGGACACCTGAGGTTACAGATATAATTCCGTTTTCAGTTACAAAAGAAGAATTATTAACTTATGCATACTCACTTGAACTTAAAAGCGAACATCCTCTTGCAAAAGCAATTGTTAAAAAAGCAGAGCTGGAAAATATTACAAATATTGAAAGCGAAGATTTTAAAATTTTTCCAGGGAACGGTTTAACTGCAAAAATAAATGGTAGCGATGTTTACGGAGGTAATTTAAAATTTATTGAAAAATTTATCTTAATTGATGATGATATTTTAAAGAAATCAAATGAATTAGCAAATAGCGGTAAGACTCCTCTTTTCTTTGCAAAAGACAACGTATTTTTAGGTATAATTGCAGTAACGGATACAATAAGAGAAGATAGTTTTTTAGCAATAAAAGAATTAAAACAAATGGGAATCAAAACCATTATGTTAACAGGAGATAATTTAAAAACCGCTTTAGCAGTAAAAGAACAGGTTTTAGTTGACGAAGTTATAGCAGATGTTTTACCAAACGATAAAGCAGACAAAATTCTAAATCTTAAAAATCACGGAAAAACAGCTATGGTCGGTGATGGTATAAACGATGCCCCTGCCCTTATTTCAAGTGATGTAGGAATTGCTATAGGTACAGGAACTGATATTGCTATTGAAACTGCAGATGTTATTTTAATGAAAAACAGTTTATCAGATATACCAAAACTCATAAAATTAAGCAAAGAAACATTAAAAATCATACATCAGAACTTATTTTGGGCGTTTATATACAATATAATTGGAATACCACTTGCTGCAGGTGTTTTTATACCGTTATTTAACTTAAAATTAAATCCAATGTTTGGCGCTCTGGCAATGAGTCTTTCAAGTTTTTGTGTTGTAACCAATGCATTAAGATTAAATAGAATAAAATTTAACGATAAAAAGGAGAAAAAGAAAATGGAAATCAAAATGAATATTGAAGGTATGATGTGTATGCATTGTGAGGCAAGAGTAAAAAAATGTTTAGAAGAAATTGACGGTGTTAAAGAAGCAATTGTCAGTCACGAAAGTAATTCTGCTATTGTTAGAACAACAAAGGAAATTCCCTTTGATACACTAAAATCAATTGTAGAAGTACAAGGATATAAAGTTATATAAGATTGTTGATTTTATACATTTAATATGATATAATATAAGAAAAAAGAAATTGGAGATTTTTAGTATGGAAATTAAAATACTTGCAAAAGTAAACGGAACACCTGTAACAAGTCAGGATGTTGATAACGAAATTAAAATGCTTGGCCAAAGAGGTCAGGAATTTAACAATCCTCAAGGCAGAGAAATGGTTTTAGAACAAATCATTGCAAGAAAATTATTCTTGCTTGATGCTATAAAAAACGGATATGAATATAATCCGATTTTTAAAGACGAACTTCAAAAACTAAAAGAAGACTTACTTGCTAATTTTGCTATTACCAAAGCAGTTGAAAATGTTAAAGTAACTGAAGATGACATCAAAGAATTTTACAATAATAATAAAGACAAAATGATAGCACCTGAAACAGTTAATGCAAGTCACATTTTAGTTGATGATGAAAACAAAGCAAAAGAACTTTTAGAAGAAATCAATTCTGGAAAAATCACATTTGAACAAGCTGCTAAAGATAACAGCTCCTGCCCATCATCACAAAACGGTGGTAACTTAGGCGAATTCGGAAAAGGTCAGATGGTTCCTGAATTTGATAAGATGGTATTTTCAATGAATGTCGGCGAAATATCAGGTCCTTGTAAAACTCAATTCGGATATCATTTAATAAAATTAAACTCTAAAACCGAAGCAAAAGAAATCCCACTTGAAGATGTTAAAGAAAATATTGCTATGCAACTTACTGCTGAAAAACAACAGGCTGCATATCAATCAAAAATAAATCAAATGAAAATTTTATATCCTGTTGATAAGTTTTAAATTTTAAAAGAGTGTGTTTAAAATTTGAATTTTAAACACACTCTTTTGTATGGATAGGGAAAAAATTTCAGAATGGACAAACTTAGCCAAAATCCTTGATTTTGGGTCACCCGAAGGCGTATATAGATACGTCGAGCGGCTAAGTTTGTTCATAGCAAAAAGTCATTTTAATTTCAAAGATTTTATAAAAATCTTTACCTTATATCATAAATTTAAATATTTTTTTCTAAATATTATTAATATATTCTACTTTTTGCGGTCTGGAGTTTTTTAACATCCCTTTTTTGCTAAATTATGATTTGAATATCTTTTATCATTTGTTACTTCTTTTTCAACAAAAGGCGGAAGATTAAATTCTTCATCTTCCCTTTCAAGTTCAATTTCTGCTAAAATTATCCCTTTATTTTTACCTTCAAAAACATCTATTTCCCACGTTTTTTCTTCAAACGGATAAATGTATCTTGTTTTCTCTAAAACTTCGCCAGAACATGCATTTTCAATTAAATTTAGAGCATCGCAAAAAGGAATTTCGTATTCAAATTCCCCTCTCGATAACTTGCTTTTCCTGTATTTAACAGTAAGATATGCTTTGTCATTAAAAGTTCTTACTCTGACAACTTTTCCATCACACGAGGAAATATACCCTTGCTTAATTTTTATTTTTTCTATAGCGTTTTTTACATCAAATTCTTTTACTAAAAATTTTCTTTCAATTTCAATATTCATAATCAATTCCTTTAATATAATAAAACGAAAAAAAAGGTTATAATTTTTTATAACCCTCATTTTACATACTACTTTATAACTCTTACTCTTATTACACCGTCAATACCTTCAATATCTTTAACAACACTTTCACCGATATCTCCTGTAACATCAACTACAGTATAAGCAACGTTATTCTTACTTCCGTTTATCATACCTTCAATATTTATTCCATCTTTAGCAAGTTGATTTGAAATCTGACTTAACATATTAGGAATATTTTCATGAATAACAGTTATTCTTACATCTGTTGATCTTGGCATTGTAACTTTTGGGAAATTAACGGAATTAACAATATTACCGTTTTCCAAAAAGTCCATAATTTGTTTAACAGCCATAACCGCACAGTTATCTTCTGCTTCAGGTGTTGAAGCACCTAAGTGAGGAATAGCAACAACATTTTTATATGTATGAAGACTGTTACATGGGAAATCGCAAACGTATTTTGCAACTTTTCCATCATCAATAGCTTCTTTCATTGCATCCGAATCAACAAGTTCTGCTCTTGAGAAATTTAAAATTCTAACCCCGTCTTTCATTTGTGCAATTGTTTGAGTATTTACCATAGACTCTGTATCTTTATTAAATGGAAGATGAAGTGTGATATAGTCACAGCTTTCATATATTTCTTTTAAATCGGTTGCTCTTTTTATTGATTTAGAAACACTCCATGCAGCATCAACTGAAATAAACGGGTCATATCCTATAACTTCCATACCAAGATGGCATGCAGTATTTGCAACCAAAACACCTATTGCGCCTAAACCTATAACCCCTAATTTTTTACCCATAATTTCAGGGCCGACAAATGCACCTTTACCTTTTTCAACATCTTTTGCTATTTGGTCAGAATTAAGGGTTTCAGCCCATTTGATACCACCAACAATATCTCTTGATGCAAGGAAAAGTCCTGCAATAACAAGTTCTTTAACTGCATTTGCGTTTGCTCCCGGAGTATTGAAAACAACAATACCGTCTTTGGCACATTTTTCAACAGGAATATTATTTACCCCTGCCCCTGCTCTGCCGATTGCAAGTAAACTTTCAGGCATATCATATTCATGCATATTAAAGCTTCTTAAAATAACAGCATCAGGATTTTCTATATTATCTGAAATTTTATAATCAGATGTAAATTTACTAAGACCAATCTTAGAAATTTTATTTAGAGTTAATATATTGCTCATTTTAACCACCATTTATTATTATTTATTTTCCATTTCGAATTTTTTCATAAATTCAACTAATTTTTTAACACCTTCAATTGGCATTGCATTGTATATACTTGCTCTCATACCGCCAACACTTCTATGCCCCTTAAGGTTAACAAAACCGTTTGCTTTTGCAGCTTTAACAAATTTATCGTCAAGTTCAGGATTTCCTGTAACAAATGTTGCATTCATTATAGAACGGTCTTCTTTTTCAGCACAGCCTTTAAACAACTCAGACTCGTCTAAATAGTTATAAAGTATTCCTGCTTTTTCAAGATTTATTTCTTCTATAGCAGAAACTCCACCAAGACTCTTTATCCACTCAAGTACTAAACCACACATATAAATACTGTATGTCGGAGGAGTGTTATACATAGAATCATTTTTAGCATGAACACTGTAGTCAAGCATTGTAGGAGTGATAGGTAAAGCGTTCCCAATTAAATCTTCTCTTATAATAACAACAGTTAATCCTGCAGGGCCTATATTTTTCTGTGCACCTGCATATAATAATCCAAATTTGGAAACATCTAATTTTTCAGATAATATACAAGAAGAAATATCTGCAACAAGAGGAACATTACCTGTATCAGGTATATAATTATATCTTGTTCCGTAAATTGTATTATTTAGTGTTATATGTACAAAATCTGCATCGCAAGAAAAATCACTTCTTGAAAGTTTTGGAATATATGAAAAAGTTTTATCTTTACTTGATGCAACAATATTGGCTTCTCCAAATTTAGCACCTTCTTCTGCTGCTTTACCTGCAAACTGACCTGTAACAACATAATCTGCTTTCATATTTTTTCCATAAAGATTAAGTGGAACCATAGCAAATTGTGTAGATGCTCCGCCTTGTAAAAATAATACTTTATAATTATTTGGTATATTCATAAGTTCATAGAACATACTGTTTGCTTTAAAAATAATATCTTCATAATCTTTTGAACGATGGCTCATTTCCATAACGGACATTCC
>JAZOMN010000038.1:0-7444 GCA_045654005.1 Clostridia bacterium | reverse complement strand
CAACTCCTTGGCTCACAGAACGACATGGCTACGATCCGACTTACTTAAATGGTAACGCTGAAGATCCACAGGCTGAATGTGAAAGATATTCTAAATTATTAAGAGAAAATCCTACAGATATCGTTTGCTTAGGTATCGGTGAAAACGGCCACATCGCATTTAACGATCCACACGTTGCTTTCTTTAATGATCCTGCAATGGTTAAAATCGTTGAACTAGACAATGTTTGCCGTCAGCAGCAGGTTAATGACGGATGCTTCAAATCTATCGATGAAGTTCCTACACACGCATTAACTCTTACAGTTCCTACATTAAAGAACGTTGATTGCCACTTCTGTATCGTTCCTGCTCCTACAAAAGCAGAAGCTGTATACAACACAATCTACGGTGAAATCACAGAAAAATGCCCTGCATCTGTTATGAGATTATCTAAAGATGTTAACTTATATCTTGATAAAGACAGCGCAAGCAAACTTTAATTTGTAAAAATAAAGAGCTGTTGGTTTAACCAACGGCTCTATTTTTATAGCATATAAAAAAGTCTGTAGATATAATGTTCAGACTTATTTTAATTTAAAGCTTGCTTTTTGTTTTTCAACTAATGCTTTGAAAGCCTGTTCGTCAGCAATAGCGATTTCTGCTAACATTTTTCTGTTAAGAGTAATGTTTGCTTTTTTAAGACCATTCATAAATTTAGAATAACTGATACCGTTCATTCTTGCAGCAGCATTTATTCTTGCGATCCATAATTTTCTGAAATCTCTCTTCTTTTGTTTTCTTCCGATATAAGAGTAAACTAATGATTTCATAACTGCCTGATTTGCAGTTCTGAATAATTTGCTTTTTGCGCCTCTATATCCTTTAGCTAATTTTAAAATCTTTTTATGTCTTTTTCTGGTGTTCATAGCACCTTTAACTCTAGCCATTGTAATTTACCTCCAATCTTTTTATCAATCTTATTTGTAAGGAATTAATTTCTTGATTACTGCCTCATTTGCAGGACATGCATAAGAAATCTTTCTTAATGCTCTTTTTCTCTTAGTTGTTTTCTTTGTTAAAATGTGTCTTCTGTAAGCGCTGGTTTTTTTAACTTTTCCTGATTTTGTTAAACTAAATCTTTTTGCAGCACCTCTATGAGTTTTAATTTTTCCCATTTTCATTCGCTCCTCTCGACTTTAAATATATTTTATTGCAATTTTAAAATTGTTAACTTATGCTTTAGGCGCTAAGTACATCGCCATATTTCTGCCTTCCATTTTAGGTTGCTTTTCAACAACACATGCTTCGTTGGCACCTTCAATAAATCTTTCTAAAAGTTTTGCACCAAGTTCAGTATGCGCCATTTCTCTGCCCCTGAATTTAACAGATACTTTAACTTTGTTACCCGATTTTAAGAACTTTAATGCCTGATTTAACTTGGTGTTAAAATCGTGAGTATCAATTGACATTGAAAGCCTTACTTCTTTAATACTGATAACTTTTTGATTTTTCTTAGATTCTTTTTCTTTTTTCGCTTGTTCAAATCTGTATTTCCCGTAGTCCATAACACGGCATACAGGTGGTTCTGCTTGCGGAGCAATCATAACCAAGTCCAGATTTTTATTGTTTGCGATTTCTAAAGCTTCTGTTGATGACATAATACCAAGTTGCGAACCATCTGAATCTATAACTCTTATCTGAGCATTTTTTATAGACTCGTTGATTTGTAATTCCTTGCTACTAATAGGAAAGCACCTCCATTTTTAAATTAAAAAAGACGAACAGAAATATTCCGCACGTCAAAAAAAACAATTCTTTTAACCCTAAACACGCAATTGCTTTAAGGTGAGAAGCGGAAAACTTCTTCTTGTTACTTAAATATATTACCATATATATTCTTAATTGTCAACATTTTTTTTAAAAAATTATAATGGCAACCACTCGAGGACTCTTTTTATTGCATTATCCCAGTACTTCCAGTTATGCCCTTCCCCTTCAGTTTCTTCATAGGTATAGTCAATCGGTAATTTTTCTAAGTGTGCTTTTAGTTTCAGATTATCCTGATACATAAAATCTTCTGTACCGCACCTCATTAAAATCTTTGGTAGTTCTTCTTTCGAATCCACTTTCATTTGAGATAATGCAAAAAGATCATCTTCTTTTGGTATATTCATTTCCTCTCCAAAAATCGGAATAAATACATCGCAAAAATCGCGGTAATTATCCCCTTTTGGAATACTTCTTTCAACAATATCAGCAACTGAGGAAAGACCAACAGCACAAGAATATAAATTATTTTCTCTTAAACCTATTTTAAGAGCACCATATCCACCCATTGATATTCCTGCAACGAATGAATCTTCCCTTTTTTCAGATATATTAAAAAATTCTCTTGCAACGCGTGGAACCTCTTTTGCAATATATGTATAAAAAGGGTCTCCGTATTTCATATCTGAATAAAAACTCTTTTCACCGCAAGGCATTATAACTGCAATTCCGTATTCTGCTGCATATCTTTCTATTGATGTCCTTCTTAGCCATATACTCTCATCATCTGAAAGGCCATGAAGCAAGAGCAAACTTTTATATTTTTCATCTTCGCATTTATTTTCAATGCCGATTTGCCCTGCTGTGCTTTTCTGAGGAAGCACTACATACATAGATACGCATTTTCCTAAAGTTTGTGAAAAAAAATTACATTTCATTAAAGCCATAAAAATTCTCCTATCCTAAATAAAAATCCATTATAAGCATAAGTGAGAAGCCGATAAGCAAAGCGTAAGTCGCTCCGCGTTCTCCGTCATGATGTGTTTCGGGAATCATTTCATCACTTATAACATAAAGCATCGTTCCGCCTGCAAATGCTAAGGCAAACGGCAAAATCGCAGTTGATATATTTACTGCAAAATAACCTATAAATGTTCCTATAACTTCTACAACACCTGTAAGAGTTGCTATAACAAAAGTTCGCTTTTTACTTATTCCCGAGGCAAGCATAGGCCCGATTATAACCATACCCTCAGGGATGTTCTGAAGTGCAATACCACCTGCTATTGTTAAGGCTTCTGCCATATTTCCGGTTCCGAACCCAACACCTGCAGCAATGCCTTCAGGCAAATTATGAATAGCAATTGCCATGACAAAAAGCAATACTTTATCTATTTTATTATTATTTGAATGATTTTCAATATCTCCGCCTGACATTCTGTGTAAATGAGGAACTAATTTATCTATAAAATTAAGGGCCAATGCTCCGAAAAATATACCGATTATTGTTATAAAAACCGAAAAGCCCCCGTTCCCCAGTTCCAAGGATGGCAATATAAGCCCTATAATTGCCGCACAAAGCATTACTCCTGCTGCAAAAGATAAAATAATATCAGAAAAATTATGAGATATATTCTTAAATCTGAAGCCAATGAGAGCCCCTATCAATGTCGCTCCTCCGACACCCAATGCAGTTAAAAAAACTATCATCATACTTTTATCTCCAATTTATATTTCTACGCCCAAAACTTGTTTAGCCAAAATTCCTACAAAGAAAGACAATACTGCTACTGATACACTGATGACTGTCATCTCCAAGAATTTTGGTTTAAATCTTTCGCCTTTTACAACAGATATAAAATATGTAAAACCTGCAATAATTAAGATAACAATTAAAAGCATACTAAAAAGCGCAAGCATAAATTTAGAGTTATCTAAAACCAAATAAGGTAAAATAAGCAGTACAACTGTTATCAGATATGCTATCCCGGTATATGTACAAGATTTCAAAGCGTCTCCTCTTCCCTCACTTCTTGCAGATAAAAATTCACTTGAAGCCATTGAAAAAGTTGCTGAAATCCCTATAATAAGCCCTGATAATGCAATAAGGCGAGTGTTCTGCATAGCAAAGGTAAAACCTGCAAGAGAGCCTGTTAATTCAACAAGTGCATCATTCATTCCAAGCACCATACTGCCGACATAATTAAGACTTTCTTCATCCAAGATATTTAATAACGCTTCTTCGTGTTCTTCTTCCTGTTTACGAATCATTACACTTTCGGAAACTTCTTTTTCCAACAGTTCGTACTCTTTCTGAGCATTTCCCTCTCCGTTTTCCATAAGTTTAACTGCAAAGGTAAATCCAAAAATTCTTGCAAGGAGTGTATAAAAAAACACTTTTTTCTTATCAGGCTTTAATTTAGCACCTGTATATTTTTCCCATATCATATAATGGTTCTTTTCTTCATTTGATAAGCGAATGAGGGTTTCCTGGTTTTCTTTACCCTTAGCAAATTTAGAAATGCGTTCATAAATTGCACTCTCGGTTATTTCATTTTGTTGCATTTTTCTGATAATGGAAAGTGCGTTTTTTGAAATCTCTTTTACCATAATAATTTCCCCTTAAATAAGATAAGCGTTTTTATATTTTAAATATACCAAACGCATCAAGCACTGATGACACAAGTATAAGTACTATACACAAAGGTGCAAGATATTTGATAACTACAGTAAATAGCCCTTTTCTTTTAAATTTCCCTGTAAGTTCAACCTCTTCAATAACTGATTTAGGTTTTAAAACATAACCTACAAATATACATGTAAAGAATGCAACTATCGGCATAAGCACACTGTTACTTATAAAATCAAAGAAATCAAGGAACTGAAGTCCGATAATTTTAACATCTGCCCAGATTCCGTATCCAAATGTTGACATTAAACCTAATGCAACTGAAAATACAAAAACTAAAATACAAGAAAGAGTTCTTTTAATTTTAAATTTATCACAAACGATAGACACCACTGTTTCCATAAGTGAAATTGAAGATGTAAGCGCTGCAAAAAGCACAAGAAGGAAAAATGCTATTCCTATATATTCCCCTGCTGCCATTGTTGTAAACACTTTAGGCAGTGTTACGAACATAAGGCTTGGACCTTTTCCTAATGCTTCAGGAGTTCCCCCTGAAAATACGAATACTGCAGGAATAATCATAAGACCTGCAAAAAAAGCAATACCTGTATCAAATATTTCTATCTGTGAAACTGAAGATTCTAAAGACACATCTTTTTTCATATATGAACCATAGGTAATCATAATTCCCATAGCAAGTGACATTGAATAAAAAAGTTGCCCCATTGCTGCTAAAACTGTTGTAGCAGAAAATTTACTAAAATCAGGGAAAATATAATATTTAACCCCTTCCAATGCACCCGGCAAACATATCGAGTATATTGCAATAGCGACAGAAAGCGCAATAAGTATCGGCATCATAATTTTACTTACTTTTTCAATACCTTTTTCCACACCACCAAGTACTATAAGCACTGTAGCACCCAGAAATAGCAAAAACCACAAAACAGGCTCACCTGCTAAAGATATAAAATTACCAAAATATGCATCTTGTGCAGCAGCATCTCCGGCGCCTGTTAAAAATGCAAAAAGATATTTTGCAACCCAACCGCCTATAACTGAATAATAAGGAAGAATTATTGCAGGAATAACTGCACAAATATATCCTACAAACGAAAACTTATTATTAAGTTTTTTAAATGCTTCAACGGCACTAAGACCTGTTTTTCTACCGATAGCAATTTCTGCTATCATAAGAGCAAAACCAAATGTTACTGCAAGAAGTATATACACTAAAAGAAATATCCCTCCGCCGTATTTTGCAGCAAGATACGGAAACCTCCATATATTTCCAAGACCGACAGCTGACCCTGCAGCAGCAAGTACAAAGCCTATTTTGCCGGTAAAACTGCTTCTGTTTTCATTATTCATAAGTATCCCCTTTCATATTACCTTATATTATACAAGCCTATTCAAGTTGAAATGTTATTGTATTAAGGCAATTCATATAAAATCATTATATCATAACAAATAAAAAAAATAAAGGATATTTCCTTTATTTTTTTACAAATATTGTTATAAATAATATCAGATAATCTGAAAAGATATATACCGAAATAAAAATCATTTTAATAAAGAAGTATTTATCTTTTATGAATGTTGTGTTTTATATATCGTCTGCAAGGATTTTGCGTTTTTTCCACATTCCGCTTAAGAAATATATCAAAGATGGAATAGCATAACCGTAAGGTGCAAGGGCATATCCAAGCACAAAGCCATAAAATCCAAACCCAAAATAAATTCCAAAAAGCCAACTAAGTCCAATTCTTAATGCCACACCGTCTAAAATAGAAAGCACCATACCAAATTTTACGTTTCCTATCCCCTGCACAAATGCACCTGTTCCACGCATAATGGCAAATGGAATAAACATCCATACAATTGCTGTAATAAAGGTGGTAGAAAGTGCGTGTACATTAGAATCATCAGAAAAGAGCATAAACAGTTCCTTTCCAAAACATAGATATAAAGCAAGGAAGATCACCGTGAAAAATGCAGAGAAAATCCATGCCCAATGCACAACTTTCTGGGCTCGTTTTTCTTTTTTGGCAGCAATATTCTGACTAATCATAGGAAGTGCCGCATACTGAATACCCATAGATATTTTATTCATTATATCATCAATTCTTACTCCGACTCCAAATGTTGCAGATTCCACAACTCCAAGCATATTTATCATTGAATTTACATAAAGCATAGAAACATTAATGAAACCGGACTGAATTGCCATAGGTGTACCAAGATTCAAAATCATTTTTACATATCTTAAAACAGGCTTAAAACTGATAAATTTAAAGTCAAAGCCAAAATCTTTTTTATTTTTATAAAGATAATATAGAGAAAACAGGAAAGATGCTGCCTGACCGATAATAGTTGCCCACGCTGCACCTGCAACTCCCCAACCTAATATACCTGTAAATAGAATATCTAACAAAAGGTTCACAATTGACGCAATAGCAATAAAAAGAAGTGGTCTTTTAGAATCACCCATTCCTCTTAAAATCGCCGATACCATATTATAACCTGCTGTAAACATCATACCAAGACCGCATATAGTAAGATAGTCATTAGACATAGAAACAGACTCATAAGGTATATTCATTACTTTTATTACAGTACCTTTTGACAAGAGAATTATAACCGAAAATATAAATCCCATAGTAAGAATAACTGTAAACAGTGTCCCGATAATATTATTTGTTTCTTTTTTCTTGTCAGCCCCGATTGCCTGCGCAATCAACACCTGCCCTCCGTTTGAAAAGCCAAGGCACACCATTGTAGCAAAATTAAGTATAGAACTTGACTGCGAAACAGCAGAAAGCCCCGCTGTACCGACATATTTTCCAACAATAATCATATCAATCGTAGAATACAATACTTGAAGGGCATTTGAAAGCATAAATGGTATCATCAGAAAAAATAACTGCTTAACTATGCTTCCGTTAGTAAAATCTTTTGTTAGTTTTGTTGTTCTCATTTAAAAACCGTTCCTTGTGTATGTATATTATTAATATTTTAACACATATTGTCAAAAAAAACAATACTTCAAGATAACCTGAAGTATTGTTT
>JAZOMN010000037.1:0-7833 GCA_045654005.1 Clostridia bacterium | reverse complement strand
TATCTTTAAGATTGAGCGATGAAGATACATTGCTTATAAAAAAATATGCAGAATTAAATCGACTTTCTGTATCCGACCTCATTCGTCAGACTGTTATGGAACGAATTGAAACAGAGTATGATTTAGAGATGTTTGACAAAGCAATTGCAGAATATAAAAATAATCCTGTTACCTATTCTCTTGACGAAATAGAAAGGGAACTTGGATTACAATGAGATATACAGTAGAATTTACCGAGAGAGTATTGAAAAATTTAAAAAAAATGGATCGTCACACGGCAGCTTTGATTTTGGGATGGGTTAGAAAAAATCTTGAAAATTGCGAAAATCCGCGTCAACACGGCAAGTGTTTAACTGCCAATAAAAGCGGACAATGGCGGTATCGTGTGGGAGATTATAGATTGCTTGCCGAAATAGAAGATAATAAGATCAGAATTCTTATTTTAAATGTTGGGCATAGACGAGAAATATATAGTTAAGTAAGATACACGGGGACACAGCATAGCGATGAATATCTTATAGAATTTAAAGAAAAAAGTCGGCAATCAAGACCATACGATTAAAAATAATCTCCGGTTAGCCGATTACCAACTTTCTAAAGTGAATATAGCACATCAGAAGTCTATTGTCAATACTAATTCTATGCAAGATACAAAGGGAAAAAACAGATATTAAAAGTTTTCAAATTTTTAATATCTGCTTTTTTTATAAGGTGGTTGAAAAATATTTTGTAAAATGATATAATGATTTTATCAAAGAAAAACAAGCGATATAAATTCCTCACGGAATTTGCGATATATCCTAACGGATGCGATATACCAAAGGTGCGATATATTTTTGAATATCCTCGCCGAAGGCGAAATATGTCAAAAATGAGAAGGAAAGGAAAAAATAATGGCATATAAAGGACTTTTAAGAAACGAGTTTATTATAAAACTTATTATATTATTTGTAATGAAACAGTATAAAAAACCTGTTACAAACCAACTTCTTACTCAGATGACGTTAGAAGATGTTGAAATAGATTATTATTTAATGCAAAAATGCCTGTTTGATATTATCGGATTAGGATGGATAAGAGTTTTTAAAGAAGAAGGGGTTACCAAGTATGAAATAGTGGAAGAACCTGTTAAATCTGCTGAATTCTTTGAAAAGGAAATTCCGTACATAATAAGGCAGAAACTTAAGTTTTCGGTTAAAAGGCAGGAAACTTTAGAGCAACCTAAATCAGCGATTGAGTCAGATATTGTTGTTTCTGAAAAAGGCGATTTTAACGTTTATTTAAAAATCTACGAAAAAGGCGATTTGCTTTTTGAACTTAATATAAATGTCGGTTCCCGCGACCTCGCTTTAAGAACAAAAAAGCATTTTTTAAAAAATGCTATGGATATTTATATGGAAACTACAAAAAACGCAATGCAGGGTGTGTAATAAATGAAAGTTTTACCTTTAGTTGTGGGAAATCTTTCCACAAACTCATATATAGTATATGACGAAAATAAAAAAGAGGGTATAGTAATTGACCCGGGCGATTTTCCTCTTCTTTTAATTTCAAAAATAAAAGAACTTGGCATCGAACTTAAATATATAGTTTTTACTCATGTTCATTTTGATCATATACTTGGCTATCCGAAACTGAAAGAAGAGTTTTCTAAGTCACAACTTATTGTGTCACATATAGAAAAAGATGCACTTTCAAACAAACAAAAAAGTCTTCTTTATTATGTTGATGCAGAATTCCCGAAAATAACAGACTTTAAAGAAGTTAAAAACGGCGATTTTGTTGATTTTGGCGATATTTCTTTAAAAGTTATTGAAACTCCGGGGCATACTGAGGGCAGTATATGTCTTTATGGAGAAAACACTTTATTTTCAGGGGACACTTTGTTTTACTCATCTGTGGGAAGATGGGATTTTCCCGGCGGAGACTTTTATAAGGAATTTCATTCTGTAACCGAAATTCTATTTAAACTTCCTGACGAAACTATCGTATATCCGGGGCATGGCGATAAAACAACAATTGGATATGAAAAAATAAATAATGAGATTTTAAAATATTAAAAGGAAGAATAAGAAACACTAAACACGCAATACAATATATTATATTAGTTAAATAGCGCAAAAAGGGTGGTAAAAATGAGTATTTTAACAATTGACAGAATAAATGAAATGGCAAAAGAACCTGAAAAATTTGTGTCTGCGTGTGAAGAAAAATTTTTAAGAACGACTGAAAATATTGTAAAAATAATAAATGAGAAAAAAATCAGATATGTTTTCCTGTGCGGTCCGTCATCTTCGGGCAAAACTACTTTTTCAAATATGCTTGTTAAAAGTTTTAAAGGTAAGGAACATTTTGATATATCTTTAGATGATTACTATAAAGAACTTAATGTAATGCCTCTTAAGAAAAATGGAAATTATAATTTTGAAACTATAAATTCCTTAAGGGTAGATGATTTAAAAAGCGATTTTAAATTGCTTATTGAAGGTAAAGAAATTTATCTTCCATTGGTTGATTTTCAGACAGGAAAAAGAGTAGAAAACAATGAGAAAGTAAGAGTCGGTAAAGATACGGTTGTTTTAATCGAGGGGCTTCACGCTTTAAATAAAAAAATAACAGATGTCTTTAAAGGCGAAAATACTCTTAAAATATTTATTTGCCCTGAACCGAAAATCGAAAGAGGCGGGAAATTTCTTTCGCCTTATGATTTAAGATTTATCCGCCGTGCAGTAAGAGATGAAAATTTCAGAAACTCTGATATATTTAATTCCTTTAAGATGTGGCAGGATGTTCGTATGGGCGAAAAGCAGTTTATGGGTTCGTATAAAGAAAATGCAGATATAATAGAAAACACGTTTCTTAATTATGAACCGTGCGTTCTTAAAAAACATGCACTTAGAATGCTTTATACGGTAGGAAAAGACAGCGAGTATTACTTAAGAGCAAAAAGGCTTATAAATATACTCGAATGTTTTTTGGATATTGATGATAAATATGTGGGTAAAAACTCACTTTTAAAAGAATTTATAAAGTAGTGTAACACTAAGAGGAGGTTTATGGTATGGAATGGTATAACACATTAAAAGGAACAGTTAAAAAAACAGCAGGAAAGGCTTATGAAAAATCAAGCCAGATAGTAGAGGTTACAAAAATTAACTTTAAAATTTCTGAAGCAGAGGCGAATGTCGAAAAGAATTTTTCCGAGATAGGAAGAAAAGTTTACGGTATGTATAAAGACGGAGAAAGCGTAAACGAAGATATTAAAACAGTTTGCGAACTTATAGATAATAAGTTCTTTGAAATTGAAACTTTAAAGAATCAGATTGAAGAAATAAAAGAAATAAAAATATGCAAATCATGTAAGTCTAAAAACAATCTGGAAGCAAAATTCTGCTCTAACTGCGGAGAAAAAATGGATTATTAATATTTGATAAAACAGATAATAAAAATTTATCTTGACTTTTGCAATGTTTTTATATATAATTAATATGTTATAAGTTAAAATGTCGGTTTATGCTCACATTTTGGCTGTATCATATTAAGGAGGTGCTTAAACGTGAAAAGAACATTTCAACCAAAGAAAAGACAGAGAAGCAAAGAACACGGCTTCAGAAAAAGAATGAGAACTTCTAACGGCAGAAAAGTATTAGCAAGAAGAAGATTAAAAGGCAGAAAAAGATTAAGTGCGTAATTTTTAATTTTAATATATGACATAGCGATGCTTGCGGTGATACTTGCAAGTAGTTTTGTCATATTGGTGTAAACCGAATTGAATATAAAATGCCGTTGTCTTTACGGCATTTTTTTAAAATTATAACTCAGACAGGTTTTAGTATGATAAGAACTGTATCAATTAAAGAAAACAGGGACTTTTCTTATTTGTACAGGCGTGGGACTTTTATTTCCTCCGACTGTCTAATACTTTATTTTCGTAAAAACAGATTTCAGTTTAACCGACTTGGAATAACTGTTTCGAAAAAAGTTGGAAAAGCCGTTATAAGAAACAAAGTTAGGCGAAGAATAAAAGAATATTATCGTTTAGTAGAAGGCAGATTGCCTGTCTCCTATGATTTTGTTATAGTTGCAAGAAACAGTGCAAAAGATGCGGATTTTAAAAAAATCTCTTCGGCACTTAGCTATTTACTAAGAAAAGCCGGTTTGTTAAATTATGAAAAAAATACTTATCTTGATAGTTAAATTTTACCAGAATTACTTATCCGGTCTTAAAAGGTATCCTACTTGCCGTTATATTCCCACTTGCTCGGAATATGCTATTTTAGCAATAGAAAAATACGGCGCTTTTAAGGGTTCTCTTAAGGCCATTTACCGTTTGTTAAGGTGCAATCCGTTTTCAAAAGGCGGAGTTGATTATCCTTAGGCATATGGGGTTAAGCTCCCGAGTGCCTAAATGTTTTAGTTAGGAAGTGAATTTATGGACTTTTTAGGGGCTCCAATTGGATATATTATGTTTTTTTTATACAACTTTTTATCAAACTATGGTTTGACGATTGTAGTTGTTTCTGTTCTTTTTAAACTTATTATTTTACCGCTTACAATCAAACAGCAAAAATCAATGGCAGCAATGCAGGAGATTCAGCCTGTACTTACTGAAATTCAGAATAAGTATGCCAATGATAAAGAAAAGCAAAGCGCTGAAATGATGAAAGTTTATCAGGACTACAATATAAGTCCTTTTGCAAGTTGTTTGCCTACACTTCTTCAATTCCCGATACTTATCGGTCTTTACGGTGCTATCGGACGACCTTTAAAGTTTATGCTTGGTTTAGGAGAAGAAGCAATTAAAAAACTTGCAGAAATTGTCGGTGTGAATATTGCCAATATGACTCCTTATTCATACGAAATTAATATTGCAAATAAAATCAGTCAACCTGAATTTATAGATAAAGTTCAGGATATTATTCCCGCATTTTCGGGCATAGATTTTAACTTTTTTGGTTTAAATCTTTCTCAGACACCACAGTTTAGTGTTATTTCAACTGCATGGATACTTCCTGTTTTAGCAGCAGTTCTGACATTCCTTAGCAGTTATATAATGCAGGCTCAGTCGGGGAATGGCGGCGAAATGCAGTCAAGCCAGAAAACTATGCTCTACATTATGCCTGTTATGATTTTATTCTTTGCATTCCAGGTTCCGTGCGGACTTAGTTTGTATTGGACTATTAACAGTATTTTGCAAATCATTCAATTTTTTACACTCGATAAAGTTATTAAAGAAAGATTATCAACTGAAATTGCAGTTAAAAGCGCAAGTTCTGTTGCCAAGAACCAAAAAAGGAGGTAAGGCAATATGAGAGAAATTATTGCAACAGGTAAAGATACCGAAGAAGCAATTGAATCGGGTCTTAAGGAACTTAATGTTTCAAGAGAAGATGTTAATATAGAAATTATAGAAACAAGTAATAAAGGACTATTCGGAATATTCGGGCAAAAAGATGCAAAAGTTAAAATTACTCTTTTAGGCGAAGACTCCGAACCTGAAGCACCTGTTATAAAAGAAAATGTTGAAGATGTTATTTTAAGAACTAAAAACTTTGTTATTACAGTTCTTTTGAAAATGGGTATTGATTCAGGCTGTGAAATTGAAATCAAAGAAAATAACCGCATTGAAATGAAACTAAGCGGCGAAAATATGGGAATGGTAATCGGAAGAAGAGGAGAAACACTTGATGCTCTTCAACATGTTGTTCAACTTTATGTTAATAAAGAATTCGAAGAATATTATAAAGTGACAATTGATACAGAAGATTACAGAGCAAAAAGAGAAGAAGCGCTTGTAAATCTTGCTCATGGACTTGCTAAAAAAGTTATAAGAACAAGAAAAGAAATCGTTTTAGAACCGATGAAACCTTATGAAAGAAGAATTATACATACTGCTCTTCAGAATTACAATAAGGTTAAAACTCACAGTATAGGCGAAGAACCAAACAGAAAACTTGTGGTTTCTTTTAAATACGCTCCGAAGAAAACAGAAGAATAACATCAGGGCAAGTGATAAACACTTGCCTTTTTTAAAAGGTGAAAGATATGTGCGGAAAATTATATATATGCGCAACTCCAATCGGTAATTTGTCGGATATTACTTTAAGAGTTCTTGATACGTTAAGAGATGTTGATATAATAGCGGCAGAAGATACAAGGCATACATTAAAACTTCTTAATCATTTTGATATAAAAAAACCGCTTATAAGTTATTTTGAGCATAATAAACAGTATAAGGGCGCTAAAATAATTAACGAATTAAAGCAGGGAAAAAATATTGCTTTAGTATCAGATGCAGGAACTCCCATTATTTCTGATCCCGGTGAGCAACTTGTTAAAGAATGTATAGAAAACGGTATTGAAATTGAATCTTTACCCGGTCCTTGTGCATGTGTAACTGCGATGACTCTTTGTGGTCTTGATTCGAAAAGATTTATGTTTTACGGATTTTTACCGCATAAAACAAAAGATAAACTAAAAGAATTAGAAGAATTAAAGAGTATAAAATATACACTTGTTTTCTATGAAGCACCCCATAAACTTATTTCTACTTTAGAGTGTATTAAAGAAGTTTTCGGTAACAGGGATGTTGCACTCCTTCGTGAAATGACCAAAAAATTTCAGGAAACTCTTAGAATGTCAGTTTCGGAGGCTTTGGAGTACTATAAAGAAAAAGAGCCAAAAGGGGAATATGTATTAACAGTAAGCGGAGCAATCGAGGAAATAAATGAAGATTTTTCTTCTCTATCTATAGAAGAACATGTTACAAGTTATATTGAACAAGGGCTTTTGAAAAAAGATGCAATTAAAAAGTGCGCAGAGGATAGAAACATTCCTAAAAGAGATGTATATAACATTGTTATGAAAAAGGATGAATAAAAGGTGCAGTTTTGCCGAATGTTTTGTTAAACGCTTGGCAAAACCGCACCTTTTTTTCTAAAAGTCATGACGAAAACCTGCAGTTATTTTATATTTCTCAAATATACATACAATTTCTTCTATGGCATCAAAATCAGAATAACTTTCGTCTTTAATAACCTTTTGTATTTCTCCCAATGCCATAATAGCAGTCGAATTAGCAATTTCTGATGCATCAATTTCAAAATCTTCTAACTTAAATCTTACATAATCAATTATATGTTCTCTTAAAAGTTCAAGTTTAATATTCATTTTTTACCTCCAAAAATTAAAAAAGTGCGTAGCCGAAGCCACGCACGAAAAATGCATAACTCCGATTGCTGCGACACAACTTTGACAAACTACAAGAGAAAGCCAAAATAGAGAATGCATTTTTACCAAAATAAAAACACTTCTCTTATAGTATGTCCAAATATTAAGTTGTGTCGCAAATATAGTGTAGCATAAATATATAAAATTTGCAAGAGGATTATATTAAAAAAGTGCGTAGCCGAAGCCACGCCCGAAAAATGCATAACCTCAAATGCTGCGACACATCTTTTACGCCATAAAGGTGCAAAATAGAGGATGCATTTTTACCAATATAAAATGCACCTTCTATGGCTAAAATATTCAGATGTGTCGCAAGTTAAGTATAACATACGCTTAAATAAATTGCAAGAAAAACTATATAAGTGTTTTAATATGAAATAATAATTTTGTCGATATATTGGCATTTTGCCAACTCGATATATTTGTCTTGCGACAAATTGTCCGTCACTTTTTCGAGTGATATTCTGTACTTTCGTACAGAGTGATATTTTTGATAAATCAAAAGTGTTATTAAAACTATAAGTTTTAGTGGTATTTTATTCGCTAAAAACTGTGCGAAGCACAATACCACTTGCGAATCAAATATCACTGCGAAGCAATATA
>JAZOMN010000036.1:0-4207 GCA_045654005.1 Clostridia bacterium | reverse complement strand
CTTGAGGAAGAATTCTACGGAGATTGTGATTGCGATTGCGACTGTGGTTGTGACGACTGCGATTGTGAAGATGATTGTGAATTTTTCGAATTAGAATGCCCAAACTGCGGTGAAACTATTTGTTTTGAAGACAGTGAACTTTTTAATGACGGTGTAGTTTGTCCAAACTGCGGAGAAGAAATCGATTTAGATTTTGATTGCGACTGTGATTGCGAAGATTGCGATTGTCAAGAATAATTTAAAATATT
Source organism: Clostridia bacterium (assembly GCA_045654005.1). Taxonomy (GTDB): domain Bacteria; phylum Bacillota; class Clostridia; order UMGS1840; family HGM11507; genus SIG450. The sequence continues at coordinate 3,959 of JAZOMN010000036.1, read as the reverse complement.
ATAAAATTAAGATTCTCCGATAATCACATCCGGAGAATCTTTTTTTAAAAGTAATATGTCTTATGTTTGGTTTCTAAGGAGAATAATAATGGAAATAATTGATTCACATTGTCATATTTACCCTGAAAAAATCGCCAATAAAGCGGTTGATGCAATAGGTGATTTTTATGGGATAAAAATGAAATGTAATGGTACGAGTGCTGAACTTCTTGATATTCTTAATAAAAATAATATTACAAAAGCAGTTATTCACTCAACAGCAACTAAACCTGAACAAGTTCCGAGTATAAATGATTTTATAATAAAAACGGTTGAATCTTCTGATAAATTTATCGGTTTTGGTACAATGCATCCTGATTATGACAATCTTGAAGAAGAATTTAATAAAATGATAAAAAATGGGCTGAAAGGTATAAAAATTCATCCTGATTTTCAAATGAGAAATATAGATGATAAAAGTATGGATACCATTTATGAAATAGTTGGAGATAAAATACCTGTTTTATTTCATATAGGGGATAAAAGAAAAGATTTTTCAAATCCTCTGAGGCTTAAAAATATTATGAAACGATTTCCAAAATTAAAACCTATTGCTGCTCATTTGGGAGGATATTCGGTTTGGCAGGAGGCTTGTGAAATTTTAAAAAATGAAAATCTATGGGTTGATACTTGTTCTTCTTTTAATTTTTTAGATGACACTACTATTATAAATCTTATAAATACATACGGTGTTGACAGGGTTTTATTTGCAACCGATTATCCAATGTGGAATTTTAACAAAGAATATGAAAGGCTTATGTCTCTTAATCTTAAAAATTCAGATTTAGAGAAGATTTTTTCTAAAAATATAAAATTACTTATAAATATTTAATTGGAGTAAAATTATGCAAAATAAAGATATTTGCGCTATTCTTCTTGCAGCGGGAAGCGGAAGCAGAATGAATAATATAAAAAAACAATTTTTAAACGTTAATGATAAACCATTGATATATTATTCTCTTAAAACATTATCAGATTGTGATAATATTAACTCTGTTATCGTTGTTACAAAGGAAGAAGATATTGAATATATAAATGAAATTATAAAAGAATATAATTTTACAAAAGTAATTAAAGCAGTTAAAGGCGGTGCTATGAGACAGGACTCTGTTTATTCCGGTCTTATGTGTGTTCCTTGTGAATATGAATATGTTTTAATTCATGACAGTGCAAGACCATTTGTGAAAAAAGAAGATGTTTTAAATGTTATTAAAGATGGGATATTACATAATTGTGCAACCTTAGGCGTAAAGGTTAAAGATACAGTAAAAGAAATTGATAATGACGGATTTGTTAATAAAACGTTAGACCGCGAATGCCTTGTTAATATTCAAACTCCTCAAGTTGTTAATAAAACTTTGCTTATAGAAGGTTTTGATAAATTTAAAAATCGTATATTTACTGATGATACGAGTATTCTTGAGGCTCTTGGCATTAAAACAAAAATTACTTTTGGTGATTATTCCAATATTAAAATAACAACAAAAGAAGATTTAATATATTTAAAGGATTTGGTATAAATGAGAATAGGTTTTGGATATGATGTTCACAAGTTTTGTGAAAACAGAAAACTTATATTAGGCGGAGTTGAGATTCCGTTTGAATTAGGATTATTAGGTCATTCTGATGCAGACGTATTAGTTCACGCTATTATGGATGGACTGCTTGGGGCATTGGCTTTAGGAGATATAGGAAAACACTTTCCTGATACGGATGAAAAATATAAGGGAATATCAAGTATAGAACTTCTTTCTTATGTGTATTCACTGATCAAGGAAAAAGGTTATAAAATAGGTAATATTGATTCAATTATTGTATGCGAAAAACCTAAAATGGCACCTTACATAGATTTAATGAGAGATTGTTTATCAAAAGTTCTCGAAACTGATAAAGAAAATATTTCTGTAAAAGCTACTACCGAAGAAAAAATGGGTTTTACAGGAAGAATGGAAGGAATTAAAGCATACAGTGTATGTTTACTTTTAAAAATATGAAAAAGAAATATTATTATATAGATTTTTTAAGAATATTTTCTATGTTTGCAGTCGTATTTTTACATACTGCATCTGACCTTTTACGAACAGAATATGATACACCGGTATGGCATTTTTCTAATATATTAACTTCACTCTTTAGTGTTTCTGTACCGATATTTTTTATGATATCAGGAGCAATGCTTTTATCTAATGAAAAGGCAAGTTCGATAAAAGGTTTGTATAAAATCAGATTAAAAAAAATAGTTTTACCTTTTTTATTCTGGTCTTTATTTGCTGTAATTTACTATTTATTAACAGAATATTTATATTATGATACGCTTAATTTATCTTCTTTAAAATACAGAGTAATGCATTTTTTAAGTGAACCTGTTACCATTCACTTGTGGTTTATGTATGCTCTTATCCCAATATATATTATTCTGCCTTTTTTAAAAATTTTAATAGATAATATAAATAATAAACAGAGTATTTATTTATTTTTAATATGGGCATTATTCAGCATCTTTACAACAACTGCCCAAAACTTTTTACCGCAAGAATTTAAAGTTTTAATAACATTTAATTATTCGTTTAACTTAAATGTTATTGGCGGTTATGTTGGATTTTTTATGTTAGGATATTATCTTCATAACATAGATTTTAAAATAAAAAGAAAATATTTAATAATCTTTATTATTACGGATGTTTTTATTATATCCGTTGGAACATATATACTATATATATTAAAAAACAGTTATTTAGAAAACTTTAAAGTTTATACAGGGGTGTTTACTGCTTCTTTGTCTATAGCAGTATTTCTGCTTTTTAAAGATAAATTTAAAAATAAAGAAAATGTTAAATTTTCTAAACTTATAAATAAAGTAAGCGAAACATCATTTGGTATATATCTTGTTCATAATCTTGTTATAAATTTCTTTAATTTAAATTATTTTATTCAGCCAGAACAGGGGATAATATTTTTAATACTAAGATTTATAATGGTTTATTTCATTTCTTTTCTTATTATTTATGTTCTGACACTATTAAAACCATTATCTTTTATAACAAGTGGTATAAAACATAGAGGTCGTATAAATGAGAAAAATTAACATTCCTATTTTTGTCAGCCATCAAGGCTGTCCTAATGATTGCATATTTTGTAATCAGAAAAAAATAACAGGTGTTTATAAAAAAGAAAAAGAAGAAGAAATTAAAGATAAAATTTCGACGTTTCTTGAGACATGCGATAAAAATTCTGAAATTGAAATATCTTTTTTTGGAGGAAGTTTTACAGGTATAGATATTGAAGAACAAAATATGTATCTTGATGTAGCGGGAACTTTCTTTTATGATAAAAGAATTAAAGGAATAAGAGTCTCTACACGACCTGATTATATTTCTTATAATATACTTGAGAATTTATCAAAAAAAGGTGTGACCACTATTGAACTTGGCGTTCAATCTATGAATGATAAAGTTCTTAATATGAATAAAAGAGGGCTTACATCTTTACAAACTATAGATGCTGTAAAGAAAATTCGTGAATATGACTTTAATTTAGGTTTGCAAATGATGATCGGCATGTACGGCTCAACACCTGAAGACGATAATTTTACATGTGATGAAATAATAAAATTAAAGCCTGATTTTGTTCGTATATATCCAACTGTAGTTATCAAAGAAACTGCTTTATATGACTTATATGACTGTAAAGTATATACACCTTACAGCTTGGAAAAAGCAGTTGAAATAAGTGCAGAGTTGCTTTTGAAGTTTCAAAATGCCAATATCGATGTTATAAGAATTGGTCTTATGGCAGGAGAGGATATAAATGAGAACAATGTGTACGGACCGTATCATTCTTCATTCAGAGAACTTGTGGAAAGTTATATTTTTTATAACAGAATTAGAGATGATATTTCAAAATTAAATGCTGACAGTATT
>JAZOMN010000035.1:0-9230 GCA_045654005.1 Clostridia bacterium | reverse complement strand
TAAATATTGATAAAAAGGCTGCGCCGATATTTGCATAATTTACCGCAACTACAATTAAACTTCCTGTTACAAAAAGAACAACCATTAAAGGTACAACCTTTTCTGCAAACGAAGCAATTCTTTTAAGACCGCCTATAATTATAAGACCTGCAATAACTGTAAGGATTATACCGATAACAATATGATATACAGAAACGCCTTCATAAACCACATTGGAAGAAAGTGAAGGTATATCAAATGCAGAAACTATATTAACAACAATTTTGTTAATCTGCCCCATAGCACCTATACCGAAAGATGCTAAAATACAAAAGATTGAGAAAAGAACTGCAAGAATCTTACCTATGTATTTAAATCCTTTTTTAGAGCCAAGACCTTGTTCAAGAAAATACATTGCACCGCCTGACCATTCACCGTCAGTGTTCTTTCTTCTGTAGTAAATACCAAGAACATTTTCTGAATAATTAGTCATCATTCCAAAAAACGCTGCAATCCACATCCAGAACACAGCACCAGGGCCACCGCCGACAATAGCAGCAGCAACACCGGCAATATTACCTACGCCGATAGTAGCAGCAAGTGCTGTACAAAGTGCCTGAAACTGAGATATTGACTTACCTTTTACATGCCCTGAAACATCTTTTTTAAAAAGACTTCCAAGTGTTTCAGAAAACCAGTGACGGATTTTAGTAATCTGGAATACTCCTGTTAAAACCGTCATAATAAGACCTGTTGCGAGAAGCAGATACAAACCATTTCCCCACACAAACGAGTTAACACCATTGTTAAAATCTGTTAACCAATTAAAAAAATTACCCATTTTTTTCTCCTTCCGCTAAGAAAAAGATATTTTGGCGCTCTTTTTAAAATACAAAATTTAAAAAACGGAGTTTTTGCACGCAAAAACTCCGCATATAAATAAAGCATTCTAAAGACTTTATCTCCGTCCTTTTGCCTGAGAGATTAACCCATAAATATGAGTTTTGCACCTTCGGCACCCTTTGTTCTTATATAAAGAATTGGACTTCTCCGGAGCGCTATCCGTCTGCAGTCTTTACCTTTATGAATATATCAATATTCATTAAGCACCTGAGAGTGTTACTCCTTCGGCAGGCTTTCGCCTTTTTCCTGCATCCTTCGCTTAGCTTTTATATTTTTTTTTTAGTATAGCACTAATATTAACGCTTGTCAATATATTATGTTATATTATATTAAATCAAATTATAAATTATTCTCTTTAGTTATAAGTTTTTTAATTGCCAAAACTGCAGTCTCAATTGCTTTTTCACTGTCAAAACACACGTTTTCTTTAAGACCTTTTTCCCGTCTTATCTGATTACCCATAACGGTAAGAACAGAGCCGACTCTTACACCTCTTATTGCTCCTACCACAAATAAAGATGCATTTTCCATCTCACTTGCAAGAACACCGCATTTTAACCATGCATTCCATTTATAATCAAGTTCGGTTTTGGTCGGCATACTTTGAGGACTATGCTGACCGTAAAAAGAATCTTTGCTTTGCACTATGCCTATATGATGTTTTAATCCAAGTTCCTCTGCCGATTCTTTAAGAGCACCTGTAACCGTAAAGTCAGAAATTGCAGGAAATTCAATAGGTGCATACTCTCTTGTTGTCCCCTCCTGCCTTACTGCTCCTGTTGCTATTACCAAATCTCCCGACATAACCTCTTCATTTATTCCGCCTGCAGTACCTACTCTTATAAAAGTATCAGCGCCGATATGAATAAGCTCTTCAAGTGCAATTGAAGAAGATGGTCCGCCGATGCCCGTTGATACAACGCTGACTTTTTCGCCAAGCAAATAACCTGTATAGGTCACATATTCTCTGTTACTTGCAACAAACTTGGCATCATCAAGATATTTTGCAATTTTCTCACATCTTCCCGGATCTCCAGGAAGTATAACATACCTTCCGACATCCCCTTTTTTCAGTTTTATATGATATTCTTTTTCGTTTGCATAAATTAGTTTTTCCATATCAAAACACCTCAGAGATATTATAACAAAGATAAAAAAAAGAGTCAACTGACTCTTTTTCTTAATATATAACAGGCATTGGGTTATTTGCATGAACAGTTTCAATAACGCTTATTATCTTAGCCGCATATTCAGGCTTAATTACTAAAGGTGTTCCGTTTGTCAATGTTTCATAAAGCATTTTATAGAATTTAATATTTCCGATTGTAAATACTTCGTTTTCTATTTTGCCTTCTTCTTCATGAGCAATTAAATTTTCACCACAGTACATCGGATAACCATTTTCATCTTTTAATGATTCAAAGATAATAGGCTTGTCAGGGTTTTCCCCGTCAACAATATATTTAAGTTTATAATCCTGTGCAGTACAAGTATATGTTCCTTTAGAACCCATTACTTTAAATGCATAAGGGCAATATGCATCGTTAGAACTGATTTCAATATCAATAACAGGTTTTCCCGGTGCAGTTAAGATAATTTTTGCATAATCTTCTGCATCTCCGCTGTTAAGAACTCTGTCAAGTCTTGAGAATTCAACTCTTGCATTATCATCATAATCTAAAAATCCAAGCGCATGACCGATTGGATGTGGACCTGTATTATATACATTACCTGCCATTCTTGACTGCAGTGTCTGCCAGTCCCATCTTCTTGCAAAGTTGTTGGCTTTAACTTCAACCTGCTTAACATCACCTAAAACACCGCTTCTTATTACTTCAATTGTTTTAACAAAGTTAGGTGCAAATAAAGATTGCTGAAATACTGCAAGTACAAGATTTTTTTCTTTTGCAATTCGAATTAAATCATCGCATTCATATCTGTTTCTTGCCATTGGTTTTTCAACTAAAACATTAAATCCGTTTTCAAGTAAATCCTTTGTAACACTGTAATGTTCGTCAGAATATGTAGAATTAACCACGATATCAATATCGTCTCTTCCGTAAAGTTCACTGTAATGTTCGTAAGATTTGCATCCCGGATACTCTTCTTCCGCTCTTACTCTTCTTTGGGCATCTTTCTCCACTACTGCTACAACTTTATAATTTGTGTTGTATTCAGATTTAAAATATTTACCATGGATATCGCGTCCGCTTCTTCCCTGGCCTATAATAGCAACATTAATCATAGTTATATACCTCCTATAATAGTATGTTAATAGTAAATCATATTTTATTAAAAGTAAATGTTAAAAAATGTTGATTTATATTGCAAAAAGTGTGAAAGTATATTATAATTATTTAAAAATAAATATTTTATATTATAATTAAGGCGAATTTTGTTTTAATGGGAGAAATCTTATGTATAAAGATATTTCAAATTACTCTGATTCCGACTTTTTATTTAACCATGCAAGAATAGAAAAACCAAATGACGAAACATTCCAATTTCATACATTTGATGTGTGCGAAATAATATTTTTAAAATCAGGGAATATTAAAGCAGTAATTGACGGTAAGGAATACAAACTTTATGAAAACAGTCTGGTTATTTTCAGACCTAATCTTGTTCACAGAATAAAGATTGAAGATGATACTCCTTATGAAAGATACGATATTCTTTTTGATGAAAAAATTATCGGAAAAGTTGCATATAATAAAATCGACAAAGATTTAAATGTTATAAACTTTAACGGAGACCATTATATAATTGATATTTTTAAAAAGTTTGACTACTATTCCTCTTCTTTTGAAGGTGACGATTTAGGTAAAATATTAAAAAATCTTACCGAAGAAGTTCTTTATAATCTTACTTTAGTTAAAAACGAAGATTATGAAAGTAGTTATAATGTAATCAACTCAATTATAAACAGTGCAATAGAATATATTGAAAAAAATTATCGTTCACAAATAAGTATCGAAACTATCTGCAAGGAACTTTTTATTTCAAAATGCCATCTTCACCACTTATTTATGGAAATTTTAAAAACTACTCCTAAAAAGTACATAAATACAAAAAGACTTATTGAAGCAAGAAAACTTATAAGAAGCGGTCAAAAACCCCACGAAGTATTTTCATTATGCGGCTTTACAGATTACGGAACATTCTATCGTAATTACAAAAACCATTTTGGGCATATTCCATCAAAAGAAAATGAATATGAAATCGAAAGAAAGTTAAAATCATAGTACTTTGTAACAATTATAAATTTATATTATAGGGTTCGGCGATTTCCGACGAACCGCTGAAAGTATTAAATATTACAAGGAAAAGACGGTATTTAAAATTGACTTTTAAATACCGTCTTTATTGCAGGTTAACGCAACAAGGTTCTCCGAAATTCTCAAACTTTAGTTTGTTAGAATTTCGTGAGGTTCTTATTAATTATAATATTATACAAATAAGTCCGCCTGAACCTTCGTTGATAATTTTTTGCAAGGTTTCCTGCATTTTCATTTGTGCCTCTTCAGGCATTTTTGAAAGTTTGTTATGTAATCCTTCGTTTACAAGTTCGTGTAGAGATTTACCGAAAATATTTGATGACCATATTGATTTAGGGTCAGATTCAAATTCTTTTAAAAGATAATGAACAAGTTCTTCCGATTGTTTTTCAGTTCCCACAATTGGAGAAACTTCGGTTTCAATATCAGCCTTTATCATATGGATTGATGGTGCACTCGCTTTTAATCTTACACCGAATTTATTACCTTGTTTAACTATTTCAGGCTCTTCCAAAGTAAGTTCGTCTATTGACGGGGATACTATTCCGTATCCTTTTCTGTTTACCTCTGATATTGCATAAGAAAGTTTGTCATATTCTTTTTTAATATGTGAAAGTTCTGTCAGAATATTTAATAAATCCCTGTCGTTTTCTATTGTTAAGTCTGTATTTTCACTTATAATTTTATAGAAAAGTTCGTCTTTTAAATCAAGTTTTACATAAACTGTTCCCTCTCCGAGATTACAGTCGCATATTCCTGCATATTTTATAAAGTCATAGTCAGAAAGAAGTTCAAGAGTATTTTTTATATCGTTAACTTTATATGCATTTTTTATAACCTCTCTTATTGAACGGCATACGTTACTCTTAAGCCAGTTTGTAGGAGGTAATCCCGATAGCCAGTCAGGAGTGTCAAATTCCACTTGTTTAACAGGAAATTCGTTAAGCACTGCCCCTATTATGTCAAGCAGTTCTTCTTTTGTTATTTCAAGTAAGTTAAGTGCCATAATAGGTAGGTTATACTTTTCTTCAAGTTCGCTTTTTAAAGATAAACTTTCTGAAGAATGCGGATTTTCGCAATTTAAAAGAACAACAAACGGTTTACCTATCTCTTTTAGTTCATTTATTACTCTTTCTTCTGCCTCTACATAATCCTCTCTCGGAATTTCCGATATACTTCCGTCGGTAGTTATAACAAGACCTATTGTAGAATGGTCGCATATTACTTTTTTTGTACCAAGTTCCGCCGCTTTCACAAACGGAATAGGTTCAGAATACCAAGGTGTATTTACCATTCTCGGCTCTTCATTTTCTATATGACCTAAAGCAGAATCCACAACATAACCGACACAGTCAATCATTCTTACATTAAAACTTACATTATCATCCGTCTTAATTTTAATTGCTTCGTTTGGAATGAACTTTGGCTCAGTTGTCATAATAGTTTTACCCTTGGCACTTTGGGGAAGTTCATCATTCGCTCTTTCCTTTTTATGCTCGTTTGATATATTTGGAATGACAAGTTTAGACATAAAATTTTTAATAAAGGTTGATTTCCCTGTACGGACAGGTCCGACCACTCCTATATAAATATCTCCATCCGTTCTTTTTGCCACATCTTCCAAAACATTATATTGTCCCATAATTTTTCCTCCTTGATAAATCAGTTAGTATATTTTATTGGAGGAGGAAAAAAAATATTACATTTTTTTGTTAATTATTAAATTGTATATGCACAGATTTTTCTTTTTTGCATAAGTAACTTTTCTATATCATACTCTGCACTTACTTTAACTCTTCTGTTTTAAAGGTCGTATAGCCCTCATAGTAATAACTTGTATCAATACCTTTCATATACACTTCACGGCTCTTAATTTGGTCTGTAAGAGCATTTTTAAGTATATGTTTAATCTCAATATCTTTAATAGGACTTCTCTCCATAGCAAGAAGATAATCTTCTTTTGAAACCTTGCTCCAATCTATGACCTTTTGAAGTTCCTTTTTCAAGATTAAATCTAACCAGATGCGAGTTGCTCTGCCATTACCCTCACGAAAGGGGTGAGCGATGTTCATTTCAACATATTTTTCAACAATAGAATCAAAATCTGTTTGTGGCATCTTATCAATATTATCAAGTGCCGCCTGCAAATACATAAGCGGAGCAAATCTGAAATTTCCTTTTGCGATATTCACTTCACGCATTTTGCCTGCAAATTCATAGACTTCATCAAAAAGATATTTGTGTATAAGCGAAAGACTTTCAAATGTTCCTACTGTTAATGTGTCAAGATAACCTGTCTCAAACAGTTCAAGTGCTTTTAATTTACTGATTTTTTCTTCTTCACGGGCAAGTAAAGATGCATCTGTTATGCCCAATTTATTTTCAAGTGCCATAAAACAGCCCTCCGATAATTATCTTTATATGTAATTAAGATTATATTTATCCATTTATCAGTGCAACAACCGCTTCGATATTATCAATAATAAATTGTTGCGCATTACGATTATACAAAACAGCAGTATATACTCCCTGCGCCCCTGTTCGTGATTCGGTAATTATACCAAGTTCACTCCCATATTTTGTCGGTCTTTTAGTTGTTTTACCGTTCGGCTTTGTCTCAACATCAAGGATTTCTATGCTTAAAAGCCAGTCACTAAGATGTTTATATGTTATTTTCTTCATATTATCAGTGGCAACAAGAGCATTTATTCGCTTTGCAATTTCACTCACTGAAATAGGTACATCGGAATATTCAAATTTTTGTATCTCATCAAATGATATACGAAAATCTTCTTTGGGTACTTTTTTTACATCTGAGTTTTCCTTATTTTCTATTACCTGCCTTAAAACATCAGATACATAAAACAAGCATCTTGATAAACGAACGTTATTTATCGTATCATTTTCAGGAATAACTGTATCATCAAGCGGATTTATTCCGTTTGCCAGTTTTTCAATATACATTTTTGCTCTCATAAGTGTTTCTATTTCGTTCATAATAATTACCTCTTCGATAATTGGTCAATTTATTATAACATATTTTTTCGTGATTGTCATTATTTTTTAAAAAGATTATAAAGATGTGTATTTTTCTTTTTTGTATATATTAAGGTTTTATATACACCACCCAATGTATGCGACGCATAGCATATAAGAAAATGAGAATTATTTATAATATATTCACTATACTCCGAAGAGTTTTTTCTTTAATATCCGCCATTATTATATTATCAAATTCGTCTTTTATTAAATCAGTCGTCGATTTAGTTTTCATAAAATGTTAAATTTATAAATTTATCAGTCAAATATTATTATAAAGTATTCATTTTTAGATTTCTGATTATTTTGATTTGACAAAATGTGTCAATAATGGTATCATAAAAGAGTAAAAATTAATATGGAGGAATTTAAAATGTTAGAAAAAACAAGTTTTAAAGTTAACACCTATAAAACAAGAAAAGAAATGGGACTTGCAGCTGCTGAAGACTGTAAAGCAAAAATCATTGAACTTCTTTCAAAAAAAGATGAAATCAATATGATTTTCGCTGCTGCTCCATCACAGAATGAATTTTTAGAAAGTTTACTTAACTGCGAAGAAATTGATTTTACAAGAATCAATGCTTTCCACATGGATGAATATATCGGTTTACCTGCCGGTGCTCCTCAGGGATTCGGTCAGTTCTTAAAAGATCGTTTATTTGGTAAAGCACCTTTCAAAACTGTTAACTACTTAAACGGTAATGCAGAAGATCCTGAAAAAGAATGCGAAAGATACTCTCAGTTACTTAAAGATTTCCCAACAGATATCGTTTGTTTAGGTATCGGCGAAAACGGTCACATTGCTTTCAACGACCCACACGTTGCATTCTTTAATGATCCTAAAATGGTTAAAATAGTTGAACTTGACAATGTTTGCCGTCAACAACAGGTTAATGACGGTTGCTTTAACCACATTGACGAAGTTCCTACACACGCATTAACTCTTACAGTTCCAACACTTAAAAATGTTGATTGCCACATTTGTATCGTTCCTGCTCCAACAAAAGCACAAGCAGTTAAGAATACAGTTTATGGCGAAATCACAGAAAAATGCCCTGCATCAATTATGAGATTATCAAAAGATGTTAACATTTATCTTGATGCTGACAGTGCAAGTTTACTATAATATTTAAGTATACATAAAAACCGAAAGGCTTTTGCCTTTCGGTTTTTTATATTATCAATTATTTGCTTTTAAAAAGTCTTCTGCGTTTTTTATTGCTTTTTCTATCGCCTCTATTGACGGTCCGCCATACACATTTCTTTCATTAACACAAGTATCAAGAGATATTGCCTTGTAGAAATCTTCTGTTATAACAGTTGAAAATTCTTTTAATTTATCAATACTGATTTCTTCTAAAGAAATATTATTCGACAAAGCATACGCTACCATTTCACCGACAACTTTATGAGCATCGCGAAAAGGCATACCGCATTTTACCAGATAATCTGCAGCATCGGTTGCATTTGTAAATCCTTTTTTTGCGCCCTGTTCCATATTTTCTTTAGTGAATTTAGCAGTATCAAGCATATTTGTAAACACAGGAAGACACATTTTAAGCGTATCAATCGCATCAAAAGTTGCTTCTTTATCTTCCTGCATATCTTTATTATAAGCAAGAGGAAGACCTTTCATAACTGTAAGCAGTGTCATAAGTGAGCCGTAAACTCTGCCTGTTTTACCACGTGTCAATTCTGCCATATCAGGATTTTTCTTCTGTGGCATTATACTTGAGCCTGTAGAAAAACTGTCATCAAGTTCTACAAAAGAATATTCATTGGTACACCAAAGGATAATTTCTTCTGAAAATCTTGAAAGATGCATCATTATCATAGACGCAACAAAAGTGAATTCTATTGCATAATCCCTGTCCGAAACACCATCAAGACTGTTTTCAGTAGGTGCCATAAAGCCAAGTTCCTTTGCAGTGTATTCCCTGTCTAAAGGATAAGTGGTTGTGGCAAGTGCTCCTGAACCTAAAGGACAATAATTAAGCTTTTTTACACAATCCGAAAGTCTGTCATAATCTC
>JAZOMN010000034.1:0-5254 GCA_045654005.1 Clostridia bacterium | reverse complement strand
GTGCAGGACCTTCAATAGCCCAGAAATGGAAAAGTTCAGATGTATTAACCATATCATCTATGTATCCGAGCTCCATATCTTCGCCTTTTGGATAACCTGTAACAATTCTGTCAACAAGTGTATTCATAAAGTAGTTCTTTTCTTCTACGAATTTTTTGAAATCTTCCCCTAAATTCCAGTCATCCGCATACTGAAGAACTATTTTCTTAAGTGTTGAACCGTTTTTATCTATAAGTTCACATGGTAAGAATACAAAACCATCAAGATTGTTTTTAAATCTTTCATATAATAAAACTGTTACTTTAGCAGGAAATGATTTTTGAATTTTGTCTGTCAACATTTCTTCTTTTTCATAAGAAATACCTGCTTCGGTTGTATTTGATATAACAAATCTGAAATCAGGATTTTTTGCCAAATCAAGGTAAGCCTGATAATCTTTGTACGGATTTACAGTACGTGAAATTGAATCGATAACAGTTTTTTCAACTTTTTCTTTACCGTCAACTATCCCACGAATTATATGAGTATAAATACAATCCTGTGCTTCTAACATTTCGCACATACCTTGTTCGATTGGCTGAACAACAACGATGTTTCCACTGTATAACCCTTGTTTATTCATAGCGTCTATCATCCAGTCGCAGAACGCTCTTAAAAATCCGCCTTCCCCGAATTGGATAACAGTTTCTTTTCTTTGCTTTTTAGGATAAACCTCATTGATTTTTTGCATAACTTTTTCTCCTTTAAAAAATAATTTTCTACATTATAGAATAACATATTTTAAAAGAAAAATCAATTTATTTATTGCAAAAAGTCAATATTCTAACATTATATGTAAAAATTGTTAAACTTAAGAGATTTTTTGCACAAAAAAAGATGTTTGAAGAAATTCAAACATCTTTTTAAAATAAATATATTACATTATTAAATCAGCATACGAAAGACTTATTTCCATCATAATTTCCATGCCGTTTGAAAGATTTCCTGAAAGGTTGGATACTAACATATCGCCAAACATTTCATTGATATCTATTGTTTTTCCATAAGTTTCTAAAACTTTGCATTTTACTCTTAGGGAAAATCCGCTTCCGTTATTCCATACTAAAGACGGATACATTATAATTTCAGTATCTATGCCATAATTCTTTTTAATAAAATCAGCAAGAGTTGCTATTTTATCAATAAACATTGAACTGAATTCAGAAGCAAAACTGTATGATTTATATGCTTCTTCTTTCGCTTTGGCAGGTTTGTTATATGCAACATTTTCAACGCCTTCTATCACGCAGTCAAACTCTTTATAGTTTGCAGGATAAGTTGCTATATTCTTATTTATACTTATATCGTATTTAATAAAGTTACCCTTACTGTCTTTTAATGTTGAATAACCTGTTTTTGTACCTGTAATCTCATCAAACTGGATAAGTAAAAGTGCAAGAGTTTTATGAGTTAATTTATCATTAACACCGATTTTTCCGTCAGCAGTTAAGAAAACGCCTTTTTCAAAAGCAAAACTTAAGTAATTTTTCTTTGTACCGCTTACTGCCTGAACATCACTATATACTGCGTTACTTGCAGAAGGCGCAATCGATGTATTGGACTTTTCTATAGCCATATAGGACAACATTGCCACAGCGTCTCCAACTGTTGCTTCTTTGTCAGCAAATTCTTTTGTATCAAATTCTTTACCTAAACATTTATTTGCAACAATATTTATGTCTTTTGAATATGTACCTTCAAAACTCGATGATGCGCTGAATCCTATATAAGAAAGATTTTTTTCTCCGCTTATAATTCTTATAACTGCACGAGCAAGTTCACCGTTTGTAATTGTTTTATTTTCTGAGTACTCAGTATCAGTATCAAAAATATCGTAACTGTCAAAAACCGCTTTTAAAACATCAGCTGAAACTGTATCTTTAAAGTTTGCTTGTTCTTTATTAAAGTCAGTTTCTCTTGTTCTTATAATAAGCGCTGCCGCTTCAACACGGGATATAGAGTCATCAAGTCTTAAATTAAGACCGTCATCCCCTATCATAATTTTATAATTATATGCCCAGGAAACTGCATTTTTATTATAGTTTGAACTTATTAAAGCACTTGGTGCGTATAAACCTTCTTTTGCTCCGAAACGTTTCCATAAAAGTGTAACTGCTTCGCCTCTTGTAATCGCTTTGTCAGGATAAAAGTTTGAATCGGTTGATTCAAAACCTGAAGTCATAATATAATCATAACCCCAATGTGATGAGTCAACATCCGAAAAAGGTGTTTCTCTTACGGTTTCGCCTTTACCCATCATTTTAACAAATTCTGCACGTGTAACGGTGTTATCAGGTCTGAAACTTCCATCTGTATAACCTTTAACCGTACCGTCAGCAACCAATTTGCTAACATTTGCATATCCCCAGTGGGATGAGTCAATGTCTGTAAAAGTAATATTTGCCAGTGCCACTGTACTAAACATCATAAATGCCAGTACAAAAGAAATTATTCTTTTCATAGTATAGCCTCCTTAAATATATGTATATATACATTTTATTTTAATTTGGCTATAATGTCAATAAGAATTGCTTCTTTTTCTTCAATATTTTTTACCAATTTAAATTGATTCCTTGCACGGTCAAGGTTATGGTTTGGTCTGTGAATTTTAAAATAAGTATCTCCGTTCAAATAATCGGTAAGAAATCTTATTCCGCATTCATAAGTCATAAGTTTTGCAGAGAATGGTAAAAGTTCAATTTCTCTTTCGGTAAGAGAATTTCTTGTTTCCAAAAGATAACCTTCGGCAAACTTTTCAAATATTTTTTCGTCAAACCATACTTTATCTAAATCAACTTCATCTTCTGCACCTGTTGATGCACCCATACGAAGTGTATCGCCAAAGTCATAAAGCATACTTCCCGGCATAACGGTATCCAAATCGATAACACTTACTGCTTCGCCTGTTTTATCATCAAATAAAATATTGTTAATTTTAGTATCATTATGTGTAACTCTTAAAGGAATACTTCCGTCTTCCATTCCTTTTAATACTACATCAGCAAAACGGGCACAGGAAAGTGCAAATTCAATTTCTTCTTTAACTGATTCTGCTCTGCCTGCTTTATCTTCTTTTATTGCTTCTTTTAAAGCTTCAACTCTTTTTACAGTATTGTGGAAATCTTTAATAGTTTCGTGAAGTTTTAGGGCAGGAAAATCACTTAACATATTCTGGAATTTACCGAAACCTTTACCTGCGTTATAAATATCTTCCATTGTTTTATCATTTTCAACAGTTTTAGTGTTTTCAATAAATTTATAAACACGGAAACATCCGTCATCTGTTTTTAAATAGTTTTTACCATCATCGGTTTTTACTACTGTTAATGTTTCTCTGTCAGGATTACCGCCTGCTTTAACAATTTTTTCTCTTAAAAATGCAGTAACATTTTCAATGTTTTCCATAAGTTCATCAGGATTTGTAAAAATGTTTGTGTTAATTCTTTGAATTATAAATCTTGCAGGATGAACAACATAAGTATCATTGATATGACCGTTACCGTATGGCTCAATTTCCTTTTCTGTTTTAAATTGTTGTAAAATATAATTTAAATCCATTTTTTTCACCTCATAATATTTACTTTTTTATATTTATATGATATATTATATACGGTCAGAAATCAAATTTAAATATACAAAAAGTTCAAAAATATTTGATTTTAGTTCAAAAAGGTGATGAAAATGCATTGGAAACCCATACATGTTACTAAACAAGTTAATATAGACACCCTTTATTCACTCTTTATCGAGAAAAAACCGGCAGGTTTTGAATTTGCGGGAGAAACACATAATTTCTGGGAATGCAGATATATTATATCAGGCACAGCCTGTGTATCCGCGGATGAAAAAATCTACGAACTTTCAAAGGGCGACATTATATTTCATAAGCCTATGGAAATGCACAAATTATCTATAAATGGGAAAAAGGGTGCGCATATTTTAATATTTTCCTTTAATCTTAAAGGTAAATATTCGGAATATTTTAACGACAAGGTTTTTCACTTGACAGAAGAGCAACAGGACATTATGCAAATGTTTTCGGAATTTATTAAATCTAATGACGATAACTTAAACGAAGATTACAAAAAAGAAGAACAGTTCTTATACTCAAAAACACAAAATCATCTATATTTACAGCAAGTTGTAACTTTTATTGAGCATCTGCTTTTATCACTGGCAGATAATCCGAATATTTCAAAAGTATCAACAACTAAAGATGCACTTATTTTTAAAGATGTTGTAAAATATATGAATGATAATATTTATAATCATCCCACTGTTTCAGATATTGCAAAAAACTGTTATTTAAGCCAGTCAGGTTTAAAAAGACTTTTTGAAAAGTATGCAGGAATAAGCATTCACAAATATTTTCTTAAGTTAAAATTCAAGGCTGCTACAAAATTGTTAAAAGAAGGTATGAGTGTGAACGAAGTATCTGAAAAACTTAATTTCAGTTCTCAAAGTTATTTTTCAGTATCTTACAAAAGAGAAATGGGAATAAGTCCATCAGAAATTTAATTTTATTAAAAAAACCACCGAAATGGGGTCTGTCCCCTTTTCGGTGGTTTTGCGTATATTATCCTTTAATACAAATTGCAGCTGCACCTATAATTCCTGCATCGTTCCCAAGCTCAGATACTCTTACATCAACTTCTCTTATAAGTTTTTCTCTTATTGGTTTTAAAATATATTCTCCTTCATTTGAAATTGCACCGCCAATAACTACAACATCAGGCTGAAAGATAAAATTTATTCCTAAAATCGCCATAGTCAGATAATCAGTATATCTATCAACAACATTTGTTGCTACAGGACACCCTTTTTTCATAGCATCAAAAGATGTTCTTCCTCCTACTTCTTTTTCTCCCATTTTTGCAAGCAGACTGTCAGGGTTTTCAGATATAGCTTCTTTTGTCTGCTTAATAAGAGCAGTAACCGATGCGTACTGTTCAAGGCAACCTTTTTGACCGCAAGGGCAAGGATGACCATCAAAATTTATAGAAAAATGCCCGAACTCTCCTGCTCCGCCGTTTTTACCAGTATATACTTTTTTGTCAATTATGATAGCACCGCCAACTCCTGTACCAAGAGTAATCATTGCAATATTTGAAAATTCTTTGCCATACCCTGCATACAGTTCGCCATATACGGCACAAGTTGCATCATTTGCTATCACTGATTTTAAGCCAGTTTCTTTTTCTATAATATCAATCAT
>JAZOMN010000033.1:0-3638 GCA_045654005.1 Clostridia bacterium | reverse complement strand
AATAATATAGACTATTCTTTCTATAACCACAGACAAAGAGATTATGAAGAAAATCTGCCATGGGATTTTATAGATGTGGGTGTAAGTAAAAAGTTCCTGATAAAAGAAAATGAAAAAGCAAAAATAGCATCGGTAACACCTAACTGCAGGCAAAAATGTGCAGGATGCGGTATAAGTAAAATGACGAAGTGTAAGGAGCAATTTAATGAATTTAAGAGTTAAATTTAATAAAAAAAATGAAGCAAAATATATTTCTCATCTTGATTTACTCAGGACTTTTAACAGAATGATAATGAGAAGTGATTTAAAACCTGCATATTCGCAAGGATATAATCCGCATATTATAATGTCGTTTTTACAACCGTCTTCAGTAGGTATGGAAACTAAATCCGACTGCCTTGACTTAACGGTAGAGGGCGAATACGATTTAGATAAAGTTCTTTTAAATCTTAAAGAGGTTGCACCGTCAGGAATTGAGATAACCAAGGTGGAAGAAAATACCGATAAATTAAAGTTTAATACTTTATCATCTGCGGTTTATTCAGTCTTAATAGATACCGATGCTACTAAAGATGATATAATAAATTTTTTACGCCTTGATGAAATTTTAATTGATAAAAAGACTAAAAAGGGTATAAAAGAAGTTGATATTAAACCTATGCTTTTAAGTTATGAGGTAAAAGATGGTATAGAGCTTATATTACACTTAAAAGCGGGAAGTACTGAAAACTTAAATCCGTCTCTTTTAATAAAAGCGATGGAAAAATATATTGACAATATATACATAAAAAATGTGAGAATTACAAGAGAATATTTATTATCTGAAAACGGCGAAATCTTTTAGATTTTGCCGTTTTTTGTATAAATCTAACAAAAAAATAAAATAATTCTAATATTTTTTAATAAAAAACAGAAAAAATGTTTGACATTATAATAACAATTGTGTATAATGTTAGCATGAGTATTTTGAATATTTATTTGTAGGTGTTTAAGTGAAAGAATACGATATTAACAGCGAAGAGATTGTAAACGGTGCCAAAAGCGGAGATAATGAGTGTCTTGAAGTTGTTTTTGACAGTTTCAGAGGTTACATAAGAGGTTTATCAAATAAGTATTATCTTGTGGGCGCTGATAAAGATGATCTTGTTCAGGAGGGAATGATCGGGCTTTTTAAAGCGATAAGAGATTATGACTTTTCTCAAGGTATATCTTTTGTTTCTTTTGCATCAGTATGTATTAAAAGGCAGATTAAAACTGCACTTAAACTATCTTTAAGAAAAAAGCATATACCTCTTAATTCTTCAGTGTCTTTACAGGCGTCAATGTTTGATGATGAGAGTGACAGGGAACTTATCGAATATTTTGAAGATAAAAAAGAGGTAAATCCCGAAGAGATTTATATTAACAATGAAACGTTTACCCAACTTAATAAAATGTTATATGAATCTTTAAGCAAACTCGAACTTAATATTCTTGTGCTTTATAATCAGCATTTAAGTTATAAAGAGATTTCTGAAATTACGGGAAAAAGTGTTAAATCTATTGATAATGCCATCCAGAGAATTAAAAAGAAGATGGATGTTATCAAAAATCAATATATGTCCTTGTAGCTCATTGGCAGAGTGCTGTTTTTCGCGGGTATTTTACTGTGGTTAATGGAGAAGACGGTTCGATTCCGGACGGTGGACTAATAATTATTTCTATTTTTTAAGGAGAGAAAACTATGTACGAAGACAAAACACTTATCTGCAAAGATTGCGGAAACGAATTCACATTTACAGCAGGAGAACAAGAATTCTACGCTGAGAAAGGATTCGAAAACGAACCTGTACGTTGCAAAGAATGCAGAGTGTCAAGAAAAGCAAGCATCCGCGAAAAGAGAGAACTTCATACAGCAGTATGTGCTGAATGCGGTCAGGAAGCAAAGGTTCCTTTCATTCCTAGAGATGACAGACCTGTTTACTGTAGCGAATGTTTCAGCAAAAAAAGCGCTGAATAATTTTATTAAATATAGCCCTGCCGATATTTTAAGGCAGGGCATTATTCTTTTTTGAACTAAAAAAATAAAAAAAGCCTCCCTTGTGTAAAGGGAGGTGGGTTGTGAAGCAACTCGGAGGGATTGTAATGGACTATAAACATACCAAAGAAATTGTACCACTTGCAAAAGCACTTCGAAAGAATATGACAAAAGAAGAAAAGCATCTTTGGTATGATTTCTTAAGAGAATATCCTATCAGGTTTATAAGACAGAAAGTTATAGGAAAATATATTGTTGATTTTTACTGTGCCAAAGCAAAGCTTGTCATTGAACTTGACGGTTCACAGCATTATGATGATAAAGGAATGGAAAAAGATGCTTTGAGAACAGCGTTTTTAGAACAATATGGATTAAAAGTTATAAGAATATCAAATCTTGATGTTTTGAAAAACTTTGAGGGAGTATGTATATTTATTGATAATGAAGTCAAACAATCCCTCAGTCAACTCCGTTGACAGCTCCCTTTACACAAGGGAGGGCAGATTATAATATTAAGTGCAACACCTAAAAAAGTATAGACTTCACATCAACCAAAGTGTAAAATGTAAATAACCACAAATACAATAACACGGAGGTTAATATGAAGTCCTATACACATTTTACACTAAATGAACGAGAATATCTACAGGAAAATTACGAAAAAGGAAAAAGTATTCGTAAAATCGCAGCTTTTTTAGGCAGAAGTCCTTCAACAGTTAGTCGAGAACTAAAGCGTAATTGGAGTAAAAAGAAAAAACATTATCATGCTTGGGGTGCAAATGTTAAATATATTTGTCGCAGAAAAAACTGTCATAGAAAAAATCATTTGCTTCTTAATGAAGAAATGTATCAATTTACTCACAATGGATTATTACAGTATTGGTCCCCTGAAATCATCGCAGGTAGATGGAATACAGAACATTCAGATAAACTATCTTTTTCATCAATCTACAGAGCTGTAAGAACAGGTCAATTTCCAGGCATTAAACCGTGGACACACCTTAGAAGAAAGGCAAAGCCTTATTCTAATCAAAAGAAATCCTACACTCGTTTCTTTGACAGTTCTATTCACGATAGACCAATTGATGCAGATAATCGTTCTCGTTTCGGCGATTTTGAAGGTGACACCATTTATGGTTCAGTTGGAAAAGGTTATCTTGTAACAGCAATAGACAGGCGTTCTCGCTTGCTTGTAGCTGTTAAATGCGAAGACAAAACCATTCCGGTTATCAACAATGCCTTTTCCCTTGCTTTTGCAAAAGTATCAAAGTGGATAAAACCTTTGACTCTCACATTAGATAATGGAACTGAATTTCTTGGTTTCAAAAATATCGAAATAGAGAACAATTTAAAAGTTTACTTTGCGGATTCTCATTCACCTTGGCAAAGGGGAAGTAATGAAAACATAAATGGTTTAATTCGATTCTTTTTCCCAAGAGGTACAGATTTTCGTAATCTTCCACAAGAGCAATTAGATTCTGTTGTTTCTTTAATCAACAACAGACCTCGTAAATGCTTGGGATATTTATCGCCAATTGAGTTTATTAACAAGAGTGTTGCGCTTGGCTTGACAATCTGACGGGCATATGGCGTTGCATCTAAATCTTATATCTCTTATAAA
>JAZOMN010000032.1:0-17000 GCA_045654005.1 Clostridia bacterium | reverse complement strand
GACATTGAACACTTATTACAAAGAAAACCAAAAGCGTTATCAGGCGGTCAGAGACAGAGAGTTGCGTTAGGTCGTGCTATCGTTCGTAATCCTAAAGTATTCCTTATGGACGAACCTCTATCAAACCTTGACGCTAAACTTAGAGTTCAGATGAGAACTGAAATTTCTAAACTTCATCAGAAATTAGATACAACATTTATCTACGTTACTCATGACCAGACTGAAGCTATGACAATGGGTACAAGAATTGTTGTTATGAAAGACGGTATTGTTCAACAGGTTGATACTCCTCAAAATCTTTATGATACACCAAACAATCTGTTTGTTGCTGGATTTATCGGAAGCCCTCAAATGAACTTTATCGATTCTAAATTAGAAAAGAAAGACGATGGCTACTATGTAGTATTCGGTTCTAATTCAGTTAAAATTCCTGAAGGAAAAGTTGTTGAAGGTATTGATGAATATGTTGGCAAAGAAATCGTTTTAGGTATCAGACCTGAAAATCTTCACGATGAAGATGCATTTATCAATATGTCACCTGACAGTTGTATTGATATGTTAGTTGAAGTTGCTGAATTTATGGGTTCTGAAAGATTCTTATATCTTGACTATGAAGGTAAGAAATTTACTGCAAGAGTTAACCCAAGAAGTACTGCTCAACCTCAGCAAACAATTAAAATTGCACTTGACCTTAACAAAATCCACCTATTCGACAAAGAAACTGAAAAAGTTATTCTTAACTAATATGTTTTTTAAAAATCCAACAGTTTATTTAAACTGTTGGATTTTTTGTATATATAAATTCTCTTAAGGCAATAATTTAATTATAAATTGAGTTTGCACTTAGGAGGAAATTTATGCTTCATAAAGTTGAAATCTGCGGAGTAAATACATCTTCGCTCCCTGTTTTAAAAAGGGAGGAAAAGCAAAAATTGATGCTAAGAATTAAAGAGGGGGACGAATCGGCAAGAGAAGAGTTTGTGAACGGTAATTTAAGACTTGTTTTAAGCGTAATTCAAAGATTTTCGCAAAGAGGCGAATATATGGACGATTTGTTTCAGATAGGTTGTATAGGGCTTATAAAAGCGATTGATAATTTCGATTTAAGTCAGAATGTTCAGTTTTCCACTTATGCCGTGCCGATGATAATAGGAGAGGTAAGGCGTTATTTAAGGGATAATAATTCTATAAGAGTAAGCAGAAGCCTTAAAGATATAGCATACAGAGCGTTAAATGTTAAAGAACAGCTTATAAATAAAAATCAGAAAGAACCAACTATTGATGAAATCGCAAAAGAAATGGAAATGAAAAAAGAAGAGGTTGTTTTTGCTTTAGAATCAATTGTTGAGCCTATGAGTTTATTTGAGCCTGTCTATAATGACAGCGGAGATGCAGTTTTTGTGATGGACCAGGTAAAAGATGAAAAAAATTCCGATTCAAGCTGGATAGAAGAAATTGCTCTTAATGAGGCAATGGCAAGGCTTTCAGAAAGAGAAAAGAAAGTTCTTGATTTAAGATTTTTTCAGGGCAGAACTCAAATGGAGGTAGCGGAAGAAATAGATATTTCACAAGCGCAGGTATCAAGAATAGAGAAGAGTGCAATAGACCATATGAGAAAATACATTTAATTAGGGGGATGTAAAAATTGCCCAGACCGTGCAAATAAATAAAATACAAGGTATAAAATCACGAAGAATTATTAAATGCTTTTTGTTTCAACCAAAAAACAAGGTATAAATCGCTTGGGGCGATTTATGGAATTAAATTATTTGCACTTTGAACGAATTTAACTTGTCACTTAAGTAATTAAAAAATGCGGATGTGTTGCACATCCGCATTTATCATTGTAATTTTAACCGTTATAAGCATCTTCGTCACAAACAACGGTAACGTCATTGTGGCAGTGTAAGATACTTGCAGGGCAGGAAGTAGAAATTCTTCCTTCTTTTAAAATTTTTGTAACAGGAGCTTTTGCTTTTCCTGATATAACCATAACGATTTTTCTTGCTTTTAAAATTGTAGCCATACCCATTGTTAAAGCGTTTTTAGGAACATCGTCAATCGAATCAAAAAATCTTTTGTTTGCTTCGATTGTAGATTCTGTTAAACCTGTTTTGTGAGTTCCTGAATACAACCATTCTTCAGGTTCGTTAAAACCGATATGGCCGTTATTTCCGATACCTAAAACCTGAACGTCAATTCCGCCGTTTGCTTCGATTTTTGCATCATATCTTCTGCATTCTTCTTCATAATCATCTGCTTCGCCGTTTGGAATATCGGTGTTTTTCAAGTCAATGTCAATCTTAGAAAAAAGATTTTCGTTCATAAAGTAGAAATAACTCTGGTCATTATCTTTTGAAATTTTATAATATTCGTCAAGATTAAAACTTTTACATTCTTTGAAGCTAACTTCGCCCTTTCTATATGCTTCTGCCATACAGTTATACATTCCTATTGGAGAAGAGCCTGTTGCAAGACCTAAAGTTGCTTTAGGATTTCCTTTAACAACATCAATCATAATTTTAGCGGCTTCTTTTGACATTTCGTCATAATTTTTACATACAATAAATTTCATAAAAAAACTCCTTTTTTGCTATTATTATCATCATATAAAATTTTATACTTATTTTGTCGTAAAGTCAATATATAAAAAAGAAAATGTTTACATAAATTTTACTTTTATTTTTATAGTATATGTAGTATAATATAAGAAAAAGTATTTTTTGGGTGATAACGTGTTCGGATATGTGAATATATTTAAAGACGAACTTAAAGTTAAAGATTATGATATATATCGTTCTTATTACTGCGGTCTTTGCAAAAGTTTAGGTAAAGAATTTTCTGGGAGAGCAAGGCTTAGCTTAAATTATGATTTCACTTTTTTAGCACTCGTTCTTTCCTCTTTATCAGATAATAAAGAGGATATTAAATATGAAAACTGTTTTATTCATCCCGTTAGTAAAAGGCCTGTACTAAAGGATAACGAATATCTTACTTACAGTGCGTATATGAGTATTATTGTTACATATTTTAAATTAAAGGACGATTTGAGTGACAATAAGGATATAAAGAGTTTTCTTTCTTACATTATGTTTAAAAGTCATTTTAAAAAAGCAAAAAAGAAATATCCGAAAAAATGTGATAAAATTAAAAAATGCATAGAAGAGTTAAATGAAAAAGAAAAAGAAAACTGTTCTGATATTGATGAGGTTTCCGATTGTTTTGGACGGCTTCTTTCAGAAGTGTTCTTGATAGATTGTATAAACGACCCTCAAAAAAGAGTTTTAAAAGATTTTTCCTATCAACTGGGCAGATTTATTTATATTATTGATGCACTTGACGATATAAAAAAAGATATAGATAACAAAAATTACAATCCTTTTATAAAAAAATATTCATATAATAACGAAGATGCATCCGAATTTAAAAAACGGGTATGTTCTGAATATGACCTTATAGTTACATTAACTTTAGAAAGAATTGCATCTTCATTTGAACTTATAGATTTTAAAAAGAACAGAAGCATACTAGAAAATATAGTATATCTTGGCTTAAGAAGAGCAAAGGATAGGGTAGTTAATGAAAAACTGCGCTATGACAAGCGAAAGGAGAATAGAAATGGATCCATATAAAGTTTTGGGAGTACCTTCCAATGCAGATTGGGAAACTATAGATAAAGCACATAAAGAACTTGTCAAAAAATATCATCCTGACAGATATGTCAATAACCCTCTTGCTGATTTAGCAGAGGAAAAATTAAAGGAAATAAACGAAGCGTATGAAATTTTGAAAAAAGGCCATAAGACTAATACAGGTTCTTATAGCGGAAGTTACTCTCATACATCAGGAGGAACGGGCGAGTTTTCCCATATCCGTAATATGATAAATATGGGGAAAATTGCAGAAGCGGAAGCAACTCTTGATAATATGGCAAACAAGAGCGCTGAATGGTTTTTCTTAAAAGGTTTATGCGCAATTAAAAGAGGTTGGCAGGACAGAGCCTATACCTATATCCAGACTGCCGTTTCAATGGACCCTAATAATCAGGAATATCGTTTTTATTATAATCAGTTTATGACCCGTGCAAACACTTACAGAACTTATGGGAATGACAACGGTTATTCCAATGACAATTCTTGTGATTGCTGTCTTAACTTATGGTGTTTAGACAGTATATGCGAATGTATGGGAGGGGACCTTATAAGTTGTTGTTAGCATTAGGAGGAATTTTAACAGCCCTTTCTGTAATATGCTTATTCTTGTCAGGGGTTATAAGTATTAACACTTTTGCTTTTTTGACTTTATCATCCTGCTTTACAGGTGTTATGCATATAGAGGGCAAAACAAAATATTCGCTTTTGACATTTCTGGCAGTATCATTCATTTCGTTTTTACTTCCTGTTGACAGGATAAGCCTTATATATTACTTCGGATTTTTTGGCTATTACCCAATTTTAAAAGGATATATTGAAAAAATAAGAAGATTAAGTATCGAACTTATTTTAAAAACAGTACTTTATCTTTTAGTTTCATTTTTTGGAGTTTATCTCTTTTCCTTTATTATGGGAATAACTTTAAGCGAAAAATTGCCGTGGCAGATACTTGCGATTGTGTTAACCGTAGTATTTCATATTTATGATTATGCTCTTAGCATTTTCTTTTCTTTTTACGAAAGAAAAATCAAAAATAAATTAAGAAGGTAACAATATGCCCTTAACAATTATATCAGGTTCTAAGAAAACGGGTAAAACCGAATTCATATTTAATGAACTTAAAAAAAATAAAGACAGTATTATAATCGTTCCCGAACAGACTTTGTTCCTTTATGAGAAAAACATATTGGAAAGGCTTGGCGAGGAGCGTTCTTTTGATATAAGCATATTGAGTTTTAAAAAACTTGCACATAAACTTATCAAGGAAGATGAGAATTTTAACAGAGTAAAACTTCTTGATAAAGATACAAAAAACCTTATTATAGAGAAAATTCTTTTAAATAACAGAAACTCTCTTTTATCGTTTAAAAATGCGGTAAGCAGTTCTTCGCTTTGCGAAAAAATAGGCGCTCAGATTTCAGAATTCAAAAAATATCTTATTGATAAAGATAAGATAATAAGTCTGTCGGATAGTGAGGGTATAAATAAAAATCTTAAAGATAAACTTAAAGATTTAAGTTTCATATTTACAGAGTATGAAGATAAAATTAAAGATATTTATATGGATTTTGACAATCTTATTAAAACTGCTTCGGATAAAATAATAAGCGAAAAACTTTATTATGGTAAAAAAATATATATAGATTCGTTTACAGGGTTTACGGGCGAAGAATTATATATGATTAAAGCATTGCTTAAAAATGAATGTAATGTGTTTATTACTTTAGGAGAAATTAAGGACAGGTTTAAAACTTTCGGTGACTTGTCTTACACTGTACATAATACAAAAAAGAAACTTATTAATGAGGCATCTTCTGTTGGCTGTAAGGCGCAAGAAATAGTTTTAGATAAAAGTTATATTGAAAATGACGATATAAGGTTTTTGGCAGATAATTTTTTAATTACAAAGAAAGAAGACTATTTAAGGAACGCGCAAAGTATTAAAATAACAAAATCAAGAAGCATCAATAAAGAATGCGACCTTGCTGTGTCTTATATTATAAAAGCGCTTAAAGAAGATAATGCACATCTTAACGAAATGGCTGTTATTCTTCCTGATATGAAAGAGTATGGACCGTATATCAAAGAGAGCCTTTCAAAATTCGGTTTATGTTTTTATTCCAATGAGAAAAAATCAGTTTATGATATGCCGGTTGCATCACTTCTTAACAATGTGTTTAACATAGTTTTATCAGGAAACAGAATAGATGTTATATTAGGATATTTAAAATCGGGATACTTTTTTAAAGACAATCCTGATTTAATATATAAATTTGAAAGATTTATATTAAAAACGGGTGTAAGAGCATATCAGCTTATGGGAAAACCATTTTTAGAAATATTAGAAGAAAAGAAATCTTTTAATTTTAAAATTGATAACGAAGATGGGCTTAAAAAGGTTTATGATAATGCGATATATCCTATGGTAAAACTTAAAGAAAAGATTATAAACTCAAAAACTGCAAGAGATTATTCACTTGCACTTTATGAGTATTTTTGTGATATTTCGATTGATAAAACTCTTATAGAATATAGCAAGGAATATGAAAAAAGCGGCGATATAGTAAAAGGGAAACAACTTATTCAGGTTTATAATTATATTTTAGAAAGTTTGGAGAGGACAACGCTTATTTTGTCCGATTCACAAGTTTCATTTTTAGAATATAAAAACATTATAATTTCAGGGCTTAAGAATAAGAATATAGCCTCTGTGCCTATACTTTATGACAGTGTATTTATAACCGAGCCGTCAGGATTTTTCAACGATTCGTATAAGTATATCTATGTTTTAGGTGCAAACGAGGGGAATTTACCATCCTATAATTTTGCTGACGGTGTAATAAACGAGGACGAGAGAAAAATCTTAAAAGATATGGGTATAGAACTCTCAATGAGCCGTGAACTTAAAATGATGGAAAATAACCTTAAAGTTTATGATATTATAACTTCCCCCGAAAAATATTTATATATTTCCTATTCTGATTACTCAAAGAGTGCATCCGAGCAGATGCCGAGTGAATTTGTAAGTGAAATAAAAGAAATATTTAAAATAGATGCAAAGTATGAAAAAGCATTTTACTCTACAAAAAGGAACTTATTAAAAGATACTTTAACATCTTTTTCGAAAAAAACCATGGAGGAAGAAAAAGATAATATAGCATACCTTTGCTATGACGAAAAATATTTAAAAATAATAGAAGATACACTTTTAAAAATTAAAAACCCTGACTTTAAAAATGTAAGCGTAAATCCTTCAAATATTAAAAAACTTATAGGCGATACATTAAGGGTAAGCACAACCAATATGGAAAAATATAACAAGTGTGGTTTTTCCTACTTTATTCAGTATGTGCTGCGTGCCAAAGAGAATGAGGAATTTACCATAAACAGTGCTAATTTAGGCTCGGTAATGCATCTTATACTTGAAAAGTTTTCAAAAAGTTTAATGAAAGACAACAAGGACTTTTCCGATGTAGATGACAGTTACATAAACGAAAAACTTGATAAAATTATAAAAGACTCAATAAAAGAAACTGAAAACGGAGTTTTTGCATCAGATATAAAAGGCGAAGTTTACAGAAGAAGGCTTAAAGCAACTGCATATAAAACTATAATGCTTATTCGCAAACATTTTTTATTGGGTAGTTTTAAAACAGTAGGTTTTGAAGTCGATTTCGGTAAAGTTGAAAGTGAAAACCAGGGAATTGTTTTTGATGCAGGGCAGGGAAGAAAGATTATCCTAAACGGTGTTATTGACAGAGTTGATAAGTTTAAGAAAGATGATGACGAGTATATAAGAATTGTAGATTATAAATCAACGGAGAAAACTCTTGATTTTTATGAAGTCGTGCTTGGCCTTAAAATGCAACTTGCCATTTATCTTATGACTGCTATCGGCACTGAAAAAATAGATAAGATAAAACCGGGAGGAATGCTTTATTTATCTTTAAAATCGCCTGTTATAAGCATCTCATCGCCTACTGATACTGATAAATTTGAAGCGGAAATAAGAAAGAAAATCACTATGAAAGGTTTTTATCTTAATTCTTCTTCCATTGCAGAAGCGATGGATAAAAACTTAAAGGAAAATAAAACCTCTGAAATAGTGGATATAGAACTTGACAAAGAGGGTGTTCCTAAAAATAAAAATACTATGACTATAAAAGAATTTGAAACACTTTTAAAATTTGTAAGAGGAAATATTGAAGATAAAGGGAAGAAGATTTTTGACGGAAAGTTCCCGATACTTCCAATTAAAGAAAACAGAAACACCTCCTGCGACTATTGCCCGTACAGCAGTATTTGTATGTATGATAATGATAATTTTGAAATGATAAATATTAAAAAAATGTCAAGAGACGAAATATTTGGAGTAGATTAAATGTCAGATATAAAATTCAGTAAGGAACAATTACAAGCAATTAATTTAAGAGATTCATCCCTGATGGTTTCTGCTGCGGCAGGGTCAGGGAAAACTGCTGTGCTTGTTGAAAGAATAATAAAAAAAATAACACAAGACGCTATAGATGTCGATAAAATGCTTATTGTTACTTTTACAAATGCCGCAGCGCAGGGAATGAAAAGAAAAATAAAAACCGCAATAAAAGAATGCATAAAAAAAGACCCTGAAAATGAAAACTTAAAAAAGCAACTTTTACTTGTTGATAAAGCAAATATATCAACAGTTCATTCGTTCTGCCTTGATTTAATAAAAAAATATTCGCATATGTTAGAGACGGAAGTTCCAAAAGATTTTTCGCTTATAAACGAAACGGAAAAGACTCTTATGATGAATCAGATTTTAACTGAAATTATATCCGACTGCTATGAAAAAAATGAAGATGATTTTATAAAACTTTTAGACTGCTTTGGGCAAAACAGCAGTGACAGTAAAATTTCATCTTTAATTATTACGATATATAACTTTCTTATAAGTATTCCTGACTATAAAAATTGGGTTTATAAAAATCTGGATTTAATTTCAGGAAAGGGAGATTTTTATAAATCGCACTTTGCATATTCTTTAAAAGAATACTTAAAAAATGTTATGAAATCATCTTTTGAAAAATATTCCTATGCTATTTCCTACATAGAAAATAACCAGGATATGACAGGATACTTAGACCTTTTAAAAGAAGAGAGGCTTTATTTTAAAAATGCTCTTGAAATTGATGATTTAAAAGAACTTATTACCCATATAGGAAATATAGAGTTTGCCAAACTTCCTTCTACGAAAAAATCAATTTATACCGAACTTTGCCAGGAGGTAAGAAACTCGGTAAAAAAAGCAGTAGCTAAAATAAATGAGCATTATTCAGATAAAATAATAGAAATAAATTTGAAAAATTCCAAAGAATATGGTATAATAAATAAATTGTTTGAAATTGTTCTTTTGTTTGATAAAAAGTTTAAAGAGGAAAAATATCAGTCGGGATATCTTGACTTTAACGATTTGGAGCATCTTACAATTTCTTTATTATCAGAAGATGGAAAATTAAAAGAAGAATTTTATCATTTAAAGGATAGTTTTAATGAAATTTTAGTTGACGAATATCAGGATACCAATGATGTTCAGGAGGCAATTTTCTCTCTTTTAAAAAAGGGAAATAATTTATTTACCGTTGGCGATATCAAGCAAAGCATCTATCGTTTCAGGCATGCAAACCCTGATTTATTTTTATTAAGAATGGATGATTATACTGTTAATAAAACTGGGGAAGTTGTTAATCTTAATGCTAATTACAGATGCCATCCTAATATCGTTGATGCCGTTAATATGATTTTTTCATTTATAATGAGTAAGGAACTTTCAGGCGTTGATTACAGTAAGGCTAAACTTATATCTAAAGGCGAATTTTCAGATATTGATAAAACTAAAATGTCTTGCGATGTTAAAATTGCCGTTACTGATAAATCAGATGAAGACGAAGACTTTGAAAAAGAAGCAAAAGTAATTGCAGATTCTATAAATAAGTTAATAGCGGATAAAGATATTAATATAAATGGGCGTTCTTTAAAATATTCAGATATTACAATTCTTCTTAGAAGTTTTAACGAAAAATCTTTCGGTCTTTTAAAAGAACTTGCAAAATATAATATCCCTGTTTCCTATGAAGATAAAACCCAGTTTTTTGATACTGCGGAAATAAAAAGTTTTATATCTTTACTTAAAATTATTGATAATCCGTATGACGATATTTCTTATATATCCGCTTTAAGAAACGTGTTTTTATATTCGGATGACGACCTTTTAAGATTAAGGCTTATAAATAAAAAAGCACCTTTTTATGAACTGCAGTTAAATTCGGAAGACGAAAAGGATAAAAAAGTTATTACATATATTGACTTTTTAAGAGATTATGCGAAAAAATACGATTTAAAAACTCTTATATCAAAAATTTATGAAGATACTTTTTTTGTAGAGTATCAGACAGGGTTTATAGGCGGTCACAAGAGAAAAGAAAATTTAGACAGACTTATTGATATAGCATCAGAATATGAAGAAAACGAATATAAGGGGCTGTTTTCTTTTATTAACTATATTGACAGGATTGTATCAGGAAAAACCAAAATATCAAATCCTAAAATTGATGATAGTAAAGACACCGTTAAAGTTATGTCTATTCATAGCAGTAAAGGTTTAGAATTTCCTGTTGTTATACTTTCGGGAATGCATAAACAGTTTAATAAACTTGATTTTAATTCAGATATTGTTTTAAGTTCAAAGTTGGGAATAGGCTATACTTATGTTGACTATGATGCACAGTATAAATATCCGTCAGTATATAAAAACATTATCTGCGAAGAAGAATTAAAAGAACTCCTCCTTGAAGAAGAAAGAATTTTATATGTTGCCCTAACACGTGCGCAATATAAACTTATTATGACAGGATGTGTTAAAAAACCGTCAAAAGCCGAATGGTTTACTAAATACTTAAATGTAGGTGTAATGAACTCAGACACTGTTACATATACTGATTTTAAAAGTATGAATTCATATTTTGATATGGTTCTTCCTGCACTTTTAAAAGAGAAAAACAAAAATGATGACGGTAATTATCCTTGCGAAGAATGGTTAAGTTTAAATGACGGATTAATAAAAATTTATGTGTATGATGATTTAAGTTTGAAAATCAAAGAAGAAGATTATGATTTTTCTATAAAGGATATGAAAATATCCAAGCAACAAAAAGAAATAATGGACGAACAATATCTTTACACATACTCGTCTGATTTTATAAATATTCCTAAAAAAATTTCGGTAACTGAGGCAAGAAAAATGTTATCGGAAGATGGGGATGCGATTTATGACTTTAATCCGTTAGATAGCATTTATGTTCCTGATTTTCGAAAAGAAACTTTGATAAGTGGAAGAGAAAGAGGAACTTTAATACATTATGTGTTTGAGAATATAGATTTAAAACTTCTTAAAAATACCGATAACAAAATGAAAGTAATTTTAGATTTTATATCATCAAACAATTATATAAAAGATAAACTTACCCACTACGATTTAAAAAAAGCAGAAGCATTTTTCAATTCTTATATAGGAATTAAGATGTTAAGGGCGCAAGTTGTAGAAAGGGAAAAAGAATTTTTAGTTAAAATTCCTGCAAATGAAATCTATAAAGATTTAGGGGAAGATGCTTCTTCTATGATAATCGTGCAGGGAATAATCGACTGTTACTTTGTTGATAATAAAGGGGATATCTATCTTATTGACTATAAGTATTCCAAAAATTCAGACGAAAAAATAAAAAAGGAATACGAACCTCAGATAAGACTTTATGAAAAGGCACTTTTAAAATCTTTAGACGGGAATATAAAATCGTTTATATGGAATGTCGAAAATGAATCCTTAATTGAATTTTAGAAAGGAACTTTAAAAATGGAGAAAAAAACTAAACAGCCAAAATTCGGGCGGATTTTCATATTAATACTTCTTACTTTGTTTTTTATGTCATTTTGTGCTTCTGCGTTAATAATAATTAATTCGAACAAACTTGTTTTTGTTTCTGATATGGAAGAATATGAGGCAATAACAGAAGGTCTTAAGGATAATGAGGATAAGGACCAGAAGATTATTGATTTAACTGAACAGGTTGAAAGATATAAATCAATGTACGAAAGCCTTTCTGACGAAAATAAAAGCCTTATAAAAACCAATCAAAGCCTTACTTCTAAAGTTTCAAACCTTGAAAGCCAGATAAAAAATTCTGCATCTAAGCCAAAAGATGAAGAAAAAGAAACAAATAAAGAAGAAAAAGAAACAAATAAAGAAGAAAAAGAAGAAACAAACGAAAAGGAAGAAACAAAAGAAACAAGTAAAAGTACTACAAATAAAAACACTACAAACAAAAATACTTCGGATAAAAACACTACAAGTAAAAACACTTCGGATAAAAACACCAAACCAAAGTCAGATGAGTAATTATGAAAAAAAGTTATATTATTATACTTTTAGTCCTTATTTTTTCAGGAATTTTATGGGGAAATTTTACGCAGAATAATAAGCCTTATGAAAAAATAGGATATGCTCTTGATACGCAAATAAGAATAGTTGTGTATGATAAAGGGGCAGATTTAACCATATTAAATAAGGCGTATAATGAAATAATAAGGCTTGAAAAAGTTCTTTCAAATTTTAGTGAGGATTCCGAAACTTATATCCTTAACGAAAAAGGGGAATATGCAGTAAGCGACGAACTTAAAAGTATTATCCTTTCAGGCATCGAAATAACAAATAAAACTTTTAAAAATTACGATTTAACAATTTATCCCCTGTCTTCGATATGGGATTACAAAAATAAAAAAGTTCCATCTTTTAGTCAAATCGAAGAGGCAAAAAGACTTATAGGAATAGAAAATGTAAAAGTGTCAGAAAATAAAGTAACTTTACATAACAATGTAAAGATAGATGTTTCTTCACTTGCAAAAGGGTATATAGCAGACTGCGTAATTGACCTTTTAAAAAAAGAGGGAATAAAAAATGCACTGGTTGATGCAGGCGGCAATATAAAAGTTATGGGTAGCGTAAATGGTAAAAACGGCTCTTTTAAAATAGGAATTAAAGACCCGAATAAAAAAGAAACTGACTCGCTTGGGTTTATAGAACTTAAAGATAAATCAATTGTAACATCAGGAATTTATGAAAGAAATTTTACATATGAGGGTAAAATATATCATCATATTATAGACCCTTTCACAGGCTATCCGTCAGAAAGTGATGTTGTAAGCGCTTCTGTGATATGCGAAAATTCAATGATTGCAGACGGATATGCTACAGCCATAGTTGTTATGGGACAAGAAAAAGGGTTAAAACTTATTGAAGAAAACAAAGATCTGGAATGTATAATAGTAAAAAAAGATAATACCATTATATTATCGAGTGGAATAGAAGATTTTACATTAACAAATGATGATTATAAAATTGGAGGTTAATATGTACGATGTTGCAGTAATCGGCGGAGGACCTGCAGGGATGACCGCAGGACTTTATGCCAAAAGAGCAGGTCTTAAGGTGATTATACTTGAGAAGAACTTTTTTGGTGGCCAGATTGTTAATTCGCATAAGGTTGATAATTATCCGGGGCTTCCTGGAATATCAGGCTATGACCTTTCAGAAAAAATTATAAATCAGTTAAAAGAATTTGAAGTTGAAATGAAGAATAAAAATGTTGTATCCTGCGACTTAACGGGAGAGGTTAAAAAAATAAATTTAAGAAAAGAAGAAATTCTTGCCCGTTCTGTTATAATTGCAACAGGTGCAAAACCGAGAAAACTCGGCATTGCTGGTGAAGAAGAATATATCGGCAGGGGTGTTTCTTACTGTGCAACTTGCGACGGCGCTTTTTATAAGGACAAGGTTGTTGCAGTAGTCGGTGGTGGAAATACTGCTCTTGACGATGCACTTTATCTTTCAACCTTTTCAAAAAAAGTGTACCTTATCCACAGAAGAGATACTTTCAGGGGTTCAAAAACAACTCTTGATAAGATAAAAAAGAATCAAAAAATAGAGATTATCACAAATAACGAAATATCTGAAATAAAAGGAAATGAAAAGTTAGAGAGTATAGTTTTAAAAGATAATAAAGAACTTTTTATTGACGGGCTTTTTGTAGCAATAGGAAACGAACCTGAAACCGAACTTTTTAAAGGACAAGTTGAACTGACAGAGGGCGGATATATTAAAACCAATGAAAACCTACAGACCAATCTTAATATGGTTTACGGTGCGGGAGATGTTATAGAGAAGAAATTAAGGCAGGTTGTTACTGCACAAAATGATGGTGCAATAGCAGTAACAGAGATACTTGAGAAATTATAAATATTAAAGTTATTACGGAGGGAAAAACAATGGGAAAAAATTTACTTGTAGGTCAGTCGGGAGGACCGACCGCTGCTATAAATGCTTCACTTGCAGGGGTTATATCAGAGGGTATTAAATCAAAAGAGATAGACAAAGTTTACGGAGCAAGATATGGCGTTGAAGGTATTATAAAAGAAAACTTTGTAGATTTATCTTTTTTTTGCGACGAAGAAAAAATTGAACTTTTAAAACAGACTCCGTCTGCATATCTTGGCTCATGCAGAAAGAAACTTCCTGATATTAAAAAAGATGAAAGTATATACGAAAAAATATACGAAGTATTTAAAAAGTACGATATAGGTTATTTCTTTTACATAGGCGGAAATGATTCGATGGATACCGTTAATAAACTTTCAAAGTATTTTAGCGAAAAAGACCTTGATGTTAAAATAATCGGTGTTCCAAAAACTATTGATAACGATTTGGCTTTAACCGACCACACACCGGGTTATGGCTCTGCTGCCCGTTTTGTAGCAAATACTGTAAAACAGGTTGCACACGATAACAGAGTTTATGATATGGAGTCAATCACAATTTTAGAGATTATGGGAAGAAATGCAGGGTGGCTTACTGCGGCTGCAGCACTCGCAAACGACGAAAATCATACATTTTGTGATATTATATGTTTGCCTGAAGTAAGTTTTGATATTGATAAATTTGTTGCAAAAATTGAAGAAATAATTTCAAAAAAGAAACATGTTATTATCGCAATATCCGAGGGAATCAAAAACGAAAAAGGTGAACTTTTCTGCGACGCAAGTACTAATTTAAGAGAATCGAACGACGGATTTAATCACGCACAGCTTGGCGGAGCAGGAAAAACTTTAGAACTTATTTTAAAAGACAGGCTTAAATGGAAAACAAGGTCGATTGAACTTAGCACTCTTCAAAGATGTTTTTCAATTTCGGGCTCAAAAACTGATATTGAAGAATCATTTGCAGTTGGCTCACAGGCAGTTAAGTACGCGTTAAACGGATATACAGGCGTTATGATAGGCTATGTAAGAAAAGATACAAAGGATTACGAAATAGAATATGCACCTTTTGATACCGATAAAGTTGCAAATTTTGAAAAATCAGTTCCATCTGATATGATTACCGAAGACGGATTTTTCGTTACCGAAAAATTCTTTGAATATGCAAGACCTTTGATAGAAGGAACAAGAGATATAATCTATAACAACGGAATTATCGATACTATGATAATTTAAGGTGAATTTAAAAATGAAATTAAAAGCAGAAAAAAAGTTACTTAACTTTAGAAATACATTTTTTTATATATTTATATTTTCGCTTATCTTATCTTTTGCGCAAACTTTTATGCATATAGGTATAAGTGGTATAACATCTTTTTTAGATGCTTTTAATCCGCTTATGCTTATTATAAACTCATCCTTGTTTTTTATTGTAATATCATTTTTATTTTTTATAACAGGGAAGTTTCATATAAGTTTTATTATAACAGGTTTAATTACCCAACTTTTTCTTATAGTAAATCACTATAAGATTCATTTCTTGAGCGTACCTTTAAAAGCGAGTGATTTAATTTTAGGAAAAGAAGCAACAGGAATGCTTGGTAATTATGCTATACCGATAAGCATTAAAGTGGTTTTAGTTACACTTGGTCTGATATTTTTGTTTGTTTTTTCGTTTAAGTATTTAAAAAACGAGAAACTAAAAATTACATACAGACTTTCAGGGCTTGTTATAACGCTTTTAGTTTCGTATTTTTCTTATAATTATTTTTATTCTGATACAAAAATTTATGATCGTATTACATTTTTCTCAAACGAATTTAGTGAGGTAGATGTTGTAAACGGTCATGGTTTTTTCTATTCTTTCGTAAACGGAATAGGAAGAACCAGATATAACAAGCCTGACGATTACGATAAAGAAAATGTAAAAAAATTACTTGAATCTTACTCGGAAGAGGAAAGTTATCCAAATGTAATTGCCGTAATGAGCGAAGCGTTTTTCGATATAAGAGAAGCAAAAAATCTTAAATTTAATGAAAACCCTCTTCCTACTTATACAAAACTAAAAAAAGAGGGAATTTACGGAGATATGATTGTTCCGGGGTTTGCAGGAAATACATCTTCGGCAGAATTTGAGTTTTTAACAGGGGTTAATATTTCTTTAATTGATAAAGGGATGCCTGTTCCTTATAAAACTTTTTTAACCAAAAAAGCATACTCAATTGCCCGTCATTTTAAAGATATGGGATTTGATACCGTTGCGATGCATCCGGGGTATAAATGGTTTTATAACAGAGGTGTTGCCTATAACGCATTAGGGTTTAACCGCATGGTGTTTATAGAAGATTTGGATTATAAACCGACTATGACCAACTACTATGCAAACGACTCGGAAGCGGCAAAAATGATAATTGACGATTATTCGAAGCATCTTGAAACAAATTATGATAAAGGCTACTTTAATTTTACCGTTACCATTCAGAATCACGGACCTTATATGCCTCATGATACCGAAAAAGAAGATATAACAAAACGAATTGATGGTATGACTGACGAAGAGTATTATACAGTTGATAATTATGTCCAGGGGTTAAAAGATGCGGATGACTTTTTAAAAACATTAAAAGAATATATTGACTCTATAGATAAGCCGACAGTTGTAGTATTCTTTGGCGACCATCTGCCGTTTTTAGATTCCGAACTTAAACTATACGATATGATAGGCTATGATATAACAAGCGGTACGGAAAGTGCTATATACAGAAAATATAAAACACCTTATCTTATTTTCTCAAACAGCGCTTTTAAGAAAGAAATGTTGGCAAATGGAAAAAGTGTTATAAAAGGAAAAAGGCAGACAATATCTTCAAGTTATCTTGCGTGCGAACTTTTAAGATATATGAATGTTAAAATGCCTCCTTACTATGAATATATATATAATCTTAAACAGGATATAAATGTTTTCTCGCCTCATTTTTATATGGTTAAGAATAAATTTTCTTA
>JAZOMN010000031.1:0-13563 GCA_045654005.1 Clostridia bacterium | reverse complement strand
CCAAGGACTTGACTGCCTTATTTGTCTTCCTAAGACCGCTTGGCCTCCGACTTATCGTGAAGCAAAGAAACAATCGCTATCGTTTCGTCAGAGTATGAAAGATTGCATTTTTCTTTAACGAACGGGCGGTCAAGATATTCTTTTAAGCAGTCATAAACATTAAGGCTGTGAATTAAAAGCCCTTCGTCACACGCAAGATGGTATCTTGTACTTGCAGGTGCGAAGAAGAAATCGCAGTTTTCACTTAAAAGATAATTAAGAAGCGCTTCACTGCCTTCTCTTTTTATGTATTTGTTATAAATCTCTAAAAAACGTTCTTTATAGTCCATAATTATACCTCTTTTTGTATTTTACATAATAATAATACTACTAATTCAGTATAAAAGTCAAACTAAAAAGAGAAAAAACCTAAAAACACTTGCAAATTTTAAAAAAGTGGTGTATAGTGTTGTAAGATGGTAGGCTATGAGAATTTTTGAGATAGCCAAAAGAAACTTTGAAACAGCTACTTAAAACGAAAGGTCAGGTTATGTAAATGAATGTGATAATTTATGCTTTGTCAGTTCTGATACAGTTATTTGTTATTATAATCGGTTTGTATCACATACTGGTTGGGATATTTGCATTTATTGGGGATAACAAATCTAAAGAAATAAAGAATGAAAAACATAGATTTGCAATGGTTGTTGCAGCACACAATGAGGAAAAGGTTGTTTCCGAAATTGTTGACAGTTTAAAAGATCTTGATTATGACAAAGATAAGTATGATATTTTTGTTATAGCGGATAACTGTACTGATGATACTGCAAAAATTGCAAGAGAGCATGGCGCCGAAGTCCACGAAAGATTTTCCGATAAGGATAAGGGCAAGGGTTATGCGCTCAACTGGATGTTTGAGCGAATTTTTCAGATGGATAAAGAATATGATGCTATCTGCGTGTTTGACGCGGATAACATTGTTCATAGAAATTTCTTGAATGAAATGAATGTTAAGTTCAATCAGGGCTTTAAAGCAGTTCAGGGATATATTGATACTAAAAATCCTAACGATTCGTGGATTACTGCTTCTTATGCTATATCTTTCTGGTGTCTTAACAAAGTATATCAGGCAGCAAGAAGCAATTTAGGTCTATCCAATCAGATTTCAGGTACAGGTTTTGCAGTTTCAACCGAAATTATAAAAGAGTACGGATGGAGTGCTACCTGTCTTGCCGAAGATATGGAATTTACTATGCAACTTGTTCTTAACGGAATTTCAGTTGGATATGCAAAAGAAGCGATAGTTTATGACGAAAAGCCTCTTACACTTTCCCAGTCAGTTAAGCAAAGAACAAGATGGATGCAGGGGCATGCGGATGTTGCATCAAGATTTATTCCGCGTCTTTTCAAAAAAGCGGTTAAAGAAAACGATGTTTTAGCGTTTGACTGTATTGTATATCTTCTTCAGCCGACTTTACTTATTATGCTTCTTATTATAACAACAGTTTCATTTATTAAACTGTTCTATCCTGCTCTTGGAATGTGGTTCTTAACAAATTTAGCCATTCCGCCGTATTTGTGGAATCTGGTTATGCTTGTTCAGTTCTTAATCACACCGTTTATTTTGTGGGCAGAAGGCAAACTTTCAAAGAAAATGATTATTTATTATATACCATACCTTGTTTATACTTATACATGGCTTCCGATTGCGGTTGTGGGTGTTATAAGAAAGAACAATAAGGATTGGTTCCACACAGAGCATACAAGAAAAATAGCAGCATCAGACCTTCAGTAAGATGTAAAAATAGTCCAGACCGTGCAAATAGGCAATAAATAACAAGATACAAAATCACGAAGAATTATTAAATGCTTTTTGTTTCAACCAAAAAACAAGGTATAAATCGCTAAGAGCGATTTATGGAATTTAATTATTTGCACTTTGAACGAAAAAAACCACTCGACGTACTTAGTACGCCTTCGGGCTTACGGGAACAAACTTTGAAAAAAGTTTGTTCCTTTTTTTCGTCCAATCTGAACAATTTTTCCTATCTTACGTTTAACTATCAAGGCATCGAGCCTTGATAGTTAAAAAGATGTAAAAATGGTCCGGACCACCCAGAAGCTTTTTTATATTGTTGTAGGGGTTGGCTGCCTTCCCCTTGAGGGGAAGGGGGATCGCACCAGCGGTGGATGAGGTGTAAAACCGACAACCCGCATTTAATTTCATAAATTGATTTATCAATTTATACCTTAATTATTTATCATTCATTATTCATTAAGAAAGCAGTTTTGCTTTCTTTTTTTAAATTTTCTTGCGTTTAATATGAAAGATATGATATAATATAAATTGAAAGATTATATTTTACGGAGGATATTATGGCAAAGGAAACTTACGATAATTCCAGTATTTCTTCGCTTAAAGGTGCGGACAGGGTAAGAAAAAGACCTGCTGTTATTTTCGGGTCGGACGACCTTGAAGGTTGTAAACATGCGATGTTTGAAATTCTGTCTAACTCTATTGACGAAGCGAGAGAGGGCTACGGAAAAGTTATAGAAGTAAGAAGATATCTAGACCATTCCATTGAGGTTACCGACTTTGGGCGAGGTATTCCTGTTGATTATAACCCGGTGGAACAAAGATACAACTGGGAACTTGTATTCTGCGAACTGTATGCAGGGGGCAAGTATAATAATATGGACGGGGAAAACTATGAGTTTTCTTTAGGTCTTAACGGTCTTGGAAGTTGTGCTACACAATATTCTTCTTCCTATATGGATGTTACGGTTAAAAGGGATAACACAGTTTTTACCCTGCATTTTGAAAAAGGGGAAAATATAGGCGGACTTAAAAAAAGCGAGGCTCAGGATAAAAAGACGGGAACCAAAATCAGATGGCTTCCCGACCTTGACGTGTTTACCGATATAAATATTGAACTTGAATATTTTATTACTGTACTTAAAAAACAGGCGGTTGTTAATCCGGGGCTTACCTTTAAACTGTTTGACGAAAAGGAAGACGGCACATTTACCCAGTACGACTTTTTATATAAAGACGGTATGGTGGATTATATAAAAGAGATAAACGAAGGCAAAGAGTTTACATCTATTCACCAGGTAGCCTGTGAAAGAGTAGGGAAAGACAGGAGCGACAAAAAGGATTATAAAGTTAAAATGCACTTTGCTTTTTGTTTTAATAACCATGTTAACCTACTTGAATATTACCACAATTCGAGTTTCTTAGAGCATGGAGGATCTCCCGATAAAGCGGTAAGAACTGCATTTGTTTACGCTATTGACAAGTATATAAAACAACTTGGCAAATACGGAAAGAATGACAGTAAGATTACCTTTAACGATATTGAGGACAGTTTAATTTTAGTATCCAATTCTTTTTCTACTTACACATCTTATGCCAATCAGACGAAGAAAGCGA
Organism: Clostridia bacterium; assembly: GCA_045654005.1. Lineage (GTDB taxonomy): Bacteria > Bacillota > Clostridia > UMGS1840 > HGM11507 > SIG450. Next base: position 10,151 of record JAZOMN010000031.1, on the reverse strand, counting down.
TAACCAATAAATTTATTCAGGATGCTATGACCGAATTTTTAAAAGAGCAACTTGAAATTTATTTTGTGGAAAACAAGCAGGAAGCGGACAAGATTGTCGAGCAGATTTTAGTTAATAAAAAGAGTAGAGAACAGGCAGAGAAAACAAAACTTAATATTAAAGGTAAACTTACCTCTAAAATGGATATAACCAGTAAAATCAATAAGTTTGTTGACTGCCGAACAAAAGATGTAGAAAAAAGGGAAGTTTACATCGTGGAAGGGGATTCTGCAAAAGGTTCCTGTGTTCAGGGAAGAAATGCAGAATTTCAGGCGATAATGCCAATAAGAGGTAAAATTTTAAACTGCTTAAAAGCAGAATATGATAAGATTTTCAAAAGCGATATTATAATCGACCTTATGAAAGTATTAGGATGCGGTGTGGAAATAAATCTTAAACATTCAAAGGACTTGTCAGCGTTTGATATTGATAAATTAAGATGGGATAAAATTATTATCTGTACCGATGCAGATGTTGACGGATTTCAGATAAGAACTTTAATTTTAACTATGATTTATCGCCTTGCACCGACTTTAATTGAAAAGGGCAAAGTATATATAGCAGAATCGCCTCTTTTTGAAATAACTGCAGGCAAAGAAACATTCTTTGCTTATGACGAAAAGGAAAAGAACGAAATAATTGATAAAATCGAGGGTAAATATACCATTCAGCGTTCAAAAGGGCTTGGTGAAAATGAGCCTGAAATGATGTGGCAGACCACTATGAACCCTGAAACAAGAAGGCTTATCAAAGTAATGCCTGACGAAGCAAAACAAACTCAGGAAATGTTTGAACTTTTACTTGGCGATAATATTCAAGGAAGGAAGGATTATATCAGAGATTACGGCATGGATTACATGGAATATCTCGATATCAGTTAATTGTTATGAATTTTACGGAAAAATCAATAGTAAGCACACTTAAAACCAATTATATGCCTTATGCAATGAGCGTTATTATTTCCCGTGCAATTCCTGAAATTGACGGTTTTAAGCCTTCCCACAGAAAACTTTTATACACTATGTATAAAATGGGTCTTTTAAAAGGTGCGAAAACAAAATCTGCCAACATTGTAGGGCAGACTATGAAATTAAATCCTCACGGCGATATGGCAATATATGAAACAATGGTGCGTTTAACAAGAGGTAATGAAACTTTGCTTCATCCGCTTGTTGAATCAAAAGGGAACTTCGGTAAGGTTTATTCAAGGGATATGGCATTTGCCGCATCAAGATATACAGAAGCGAAGTTAGAGAGCATCTGTGCGGAAGTATTTAAAAATATTGATAAAGACACTGTTGACTTTGTTGATAATTACGACGGTACAATGAAAGAGCCGTCTTTACTTCCTGTTACTTTCCCCTCAATACTTGTCAATGCAAATCAGGGGATTGCAGTTGGTATGGCGTCAAATATTTCAAGTTTTAATTTAAAGGAAGTTTGCGAGGGAACAATTGCATATCTTGACAATCCTGATATTGATATTTGCGACTATATAAAAGCGCCTGATTTTTCTACCGGTGGGTTTATAATTTATGAAAAAGACCAGATGGAAGAAATATTAAAAACAGGCAGAGGAAGTTTTAAAATAAGGTCCAAATATCAGTTTGACAAAAAGAACAATCTTATTGAGGTTACTGAAATCCCTTATACAACAAGTATCGAACTTATAATGGATAAAATAATCGAACTTGTTAAAGCGGGAAAACTTAAAGAAATAAATGATGTAAGAGATGAAACTGACCTTAACGGTCTTAAAATTGCAATAGAAATTAAAAGAGGTACTGACCCTGACAATTTAATGTTAAAACTTTTCAAAATGACACCACTAGAGGATAGTTTCCCTTGTAATTTCAATGTGCTTATAAACGAAATGCCGCAAGTTCTTGGCGTTAAAGAACTTATCGGGGCATGGTGCGATTTCAGGATAAACTGTGTTAAAAGGCAGACAAGATATGAAATCGGTATAAAAAGCCAGAAACTTCACCTGTTAAACGGTATCAAGAAAATTCTTTTAGATATTGACAAAGCGGTTGACATAGTAAGGAACACCGAGGATGACGATGAAGTTATCGAAAACTTAATGAAAGGTTTTAATATTGATAAAGTTCAGGCAGAATATGTGGCTGAAATCAAATTAAGAAACCTTAATAAAAACTATATTTTAAACCGTTTATCTGAAATTGAAGAATTAAAAGCGGACTTAGAGAAATTAAATGAACTGCTTTCCGATATAAAACTTATAAAAAATTATATCAAAGAAGAACTTAAAGAAATTGCCAAAAAATACGGCATGGAAAGAAAGTCTGTTATACTTGAATCAGACAATGTGGAAAAATATTCGTCAGAAGAAGTGGTTGAAGATTATAACCTTAAAATTTATCTTACAAAAGAGGGTTACTTAAAGAAAGTGCCTTTAGTTTCCCTAAGAGCAGGTGGCGAACATAAACTAAAGGAAAATGACAAGGTCGTAAAAGAGTTTGACGAAACAAATGTCGGCGAACTTATTGTGTTTACCACAAAAGCCAATGCATATAAACTTAAAATTTCAACTATTTCCGACTGTAAATTAAGTCAGATGGGTGAGTTTTTAAAGAGTATTTTAGAATGCGAAGCGGATGAAGAAGTTATTGATGTATTCCCGACCTGTAAATATAAGGGAATGTTCCTCTTTGCTTATGAAAACGGTAAAGCGGCAAAAATTCCGTTAGAATCGTATGAAACAAAGGCAAACAGAAAGAAACTTATCAACAGTTTCAGCCTTAAAGAAAAATTATGTAAGATTATATATCTTCCTGAAGATACGGATATGGTTATGTATTCTAATGCAGGTAAAATACTTGTATTTAACTCTCAGAGCATAAATGCAAAAACTACAAGAAATTCTTTGGGCGTTAATGTTATGACTTTAAGAAAAGGCGCAAAATTAAAAAGAATTTCAGAACTTTCAAAAACAAGGCTTAAAGACCCTGATTATTACAGAACTAAAAATATCCCTGCGGCAGGCTGTTTCCAAAAAAGCGAAGAAACTCAGATAAGTTTGTTCGCATCAGACGAATAGGTTTGACCTGTCGGTCAAACAGTTTTATTCGCCTGACGCGAGTTTTATTGTCCTTGCGGACAGTTTTATTCGACTGTCGTCGAGTGGTATTGCTTCGCAGTTTTATTACTTGCGTAGTTATATTAACTTTGTTAGTCGAAGACTAACAAAATACCACTAAAACTGTAAGTTTTAATAGCACTTTTGATTTATCAAAAATATCACTCTGAACAAAGTTCAGAATATAACTAAAAAAGACAAAATCGCAATTTTGCAGATTTTGTCTTTTTAATTTTACTCTTCCCCAAGATAATACTTTATAAGTACTTCCAAAATTTCGTCTCTTTCTAAGGAACTTATAAGCACTCTCGAATTATTATGGCTTGTGATATAAGTCGGGTCTCCTGATAACAAGTACCCGGTAAACTGGCTGATTGGATTATAGCCTTTTTCTTTTAATGCATTAAACACAGTATCAATTATATACTTAGGGTCTTTTTCCTCTTTGTATTTTTCTATTAATCTTGTTTCGCTCATGGTAAACCCTCCTTTTATAATTATAATAAAATAAATTAACTATAAATTCAATAGTTTTAACAAAAATGACATATTTTTTTAAGATTTAAGCAAAATATTTTCATTTTTAAGATCGTCAATTATTTTATTTGCAACTTCCATAACTTCTTCTCTTGTAAGAGTTCTTTCAGGGTGAGAGAACAGCATTCTTACAGTTATGGATTTACCGGCCTCATCTTCATAAGTATCAGTAACAGTTACTTTTTTAATTAAATCGCAGTTTTGTTTTTTGATTGCACAGCCTATCGGCTCAAAAGTATTCGATACAAATGATAAGTCAATTTCCATTTCAGGGAATCTTGACGGTTCAGAGTATTTTATGCTTTCGTTTTTAAGGGATGCAAATAGTTCCATATCAATTTCTAAAAATACTATAGATGCTTTTTTATCTATTTTCTTAGAAACTGTAGGGTGAACTATACCCATATTTCCAAGTCTTATACCGTCAGCATAAATTCCGTTTAAATTCTTTATATGCTGGTAAGATTCGGTTGCTTCCTCTTTTTTAAATGAAACTTCTTTATGCTTAATATCGTCAACAATTGTTGCAATTATGTCTCTTAATTTAAGATATGTTGTGCTGATATCTTTTGTTTTTGAGAATAGTGTGATTGCAAGTTTTTTCTTTTCAATACACATATTGTCTTTGTCAACACCGTCAACAATTCTTCCTATTTCAAATACCCCAAAATCAGTTGCATAATTTGTGTTATACTTAACCTGGCAAAGTTGGGTAGGAATTATAGAATTTCTTATAGTTTCAATGTTAGGGTTTGTAGCATTTAAAAGTTTGATATTATCGCAAACTTCAATTCCAAGCGCTTTATATTCGTCATTATATGTCCATATATAAGAGTGAAGTTCGTGAAGAGAATATCTTTTAACCAATATATCTTTAATATTGTCTTCATCGCTTTTTAAAATGTCGGCTCTTACAGGATACAGCGGTGCTTTTGCAGTGTTTACATCAAAATTATCATATCCGTAAATTCTTGTTATTTCTTCAATGATGTCGGCTTTCATTGTAACATCTTTTGTTGCTCTGAATGACGGAACAGTAACTTTAAACACATCATTTTCGCATTCTGCCATAAATCCTAATGATTTAAGAGTTTTTAAAATTGTATCATTTGAAATTTCAATTCCTGTATATTTATCCACAAACTTTTTATCAAATGTAAGGTTTACAGTTTCATATTTTTTTGCATATTCGTCTGTTAAAGATGATACAACTTTAACCTCAGGGTCAATATCTGATAAAAGTTTTAAAAATCTTGCTATAGCAGGAACTGTCATTTCAGGGTCCAGACTCTTTTCGTATCTCATAGACGCATCAGTTCTGTGGTTAAGTCTTACTGTAGATTTTCTTACAGATGCCGAATCAAAAGTAGCAGATTCCAAAGTAAGCCTTGAGGTATCTTCTACAATTTCAGAATCTAAACCACCCATAATACCTGCGATTGCAACAGGTGTGTTATTATTGCAAATCATTAAGGTATTTTCGTCTATATTTCTTTCAATACCGTCTAAAGTTGTGAATTTAAAAGATTCGTCAAATCGTTTTATTCTTATTTTTTCAACCTTTCTTGAATCAAAAGCGTGCATTGGCTGACCCATTTCAAGCATCATATAATTAGTAAGGTCGGCAAGCAGATTTATAGCACGCATACCACAGTAGAAAAGTCTTATTCTCATATTATATGGTGCAACATTTTCTTTGATATTTTCAACCTGAATACATGAATACCTCTGGCAAAGATTATCTTTAATCTTCATATCAACTTTTGGAAGATTATCATACTTTGAAAGGTCGATAGTATCTAAAGGTTTTAATTCTCTTCCCGAAAGTGCCGCAAATTCTCTTGCTATTCCGTAATGCCCCCAAAGGTCAGGACGGTTGGTTAAAGATTTGTTATCAACCTCGAAAATTATATCTTCTATATCAAAAAGTTCTTTTAAATCTTTTCCGTTTTCAAAAGAGGACGGTAAATCCATAATTCCTGAGTTGTCATCGCTTATGCCGATTTCTTTTTCTGAACAGCACATACCGTAAGAGGTAAAACCTGCAAGAGCACGGGGAGCAATTTCAATTTCGCCTATTTTAGCACCCACTTTGGCAAAAGCAGTTTTCATACCTACTCTTACATTAGGCGCACCGCAAACAACATCAGTAAGTTTATTATCTCCCGCATCAACTTTTAAAAGATGAAGTTTCTTTGAGTCAGGATGATTTTCAATTTCTTTTATTTCGGCAACAACTATTCCCGAAACATCGCTTCCTTTAAAGAAAATTTCGTTTTCTACCTCTGCAGTAGATAAAGAAAACTGATTTATCAGTTTTAACTTGTCAAGACCGGAAAGGTCCACAAAATCTGATATCCAATTCATTGATAGTAACACTTAATCCACCCCCTAATCATCGAATGTAAATTGAGATAAACTCTTTAAGTTACCGCTGTTTAAATCACGGATGTCTTTAACACCGTATTTCATCATAGCAAGTCTTGTAAGGCCAAGACCGAAAGCAAAACCTGTGTATTCTTCAGGGTCAATTCCACCTGCTTTTAAAACTTCAGGATGAATCATACCGCAAGGGCAAAGTTCAAGCCAGCCTGAATGTTTACAGGAAGGGCAGCCTTCCCCTCCACAGATTAAGCAACTTATATCAAGTTCAAAACCAGGCTCAACGAATGGGAAAAAGCCGGGTCTTAATCTTACTTTTATATCTTTTTTAAATACTTCTGAAAGCATTTTTTTCATAAAGAATATAAGGTTTGAAATAGATATATCTTTATCTACCATAACCCCTTCCATCTGGAAGAATGTGTTTTCGTGACAAGCATCAGTCGCTTCGTTTCTGAAACATCTTCCGGGGAAGATTGCTTTTATAGGAATATTATCATTTATAAGTGAATCTTTATACTTTTTATATATCGCATTCTGTGCTGCAGATGTCTGCGATTTTAAAAGTTGGCCGTTTGTAAGATAATATGTGTCCTGCATATCTCTTGCAGGGTGGTGTTTTGGAATGTTTAAAGATTCAAAACATTCGTAATCGGTAACAACCTCGCTGTAATCCTCAACGGTAAATCCCATTGACTTAAATATTTTTTCGCATTCTCTCTGAACTAAAGTTATAGGATGGTATGAACCTCTTTCTAAATCAAGAGGCATTGACACATCTATATCAGGCATCTTCTCTAACTCTGCCTGAATTTCCTTTTGTTTGATTTCTTCTATTTTTTTGCTTATAAGCTCGGTTGCCTCATTTTTTAATTCATTGACTTTTCCGCCAAAATCTTTCTTTTCTTCAATACTTAAATCTTTCATGCCTTTTAAAAGACCTGTGATAAGGCCGTTTTTCCCAAGATACTCTACTCTTATGCTTTCAATCTCTTCCATATTTGAAACAGATTCAAGTTTTAAAATAAGAGCATCTCTTAATTCGTTAACTTTTGTGCTCATTTTTATTTTCCTTTCCTGTTTCGGGACGTCGAGGACGCCGTCCCCTACAAATTTAAATAATTACGCATTATAAATTAAAAAAACCCGTCCCCAAATACAAGGGACGAGTTTTTAATATACCCGCGGTACCACCCAATTTTCAATAAAATTGACGCTTTATATCTTTAACGGAATAACCCGCCCTGCCATTTCCTGCAGGGAACTCTTTAAGCGAACTTCAGTAAGACTTAAGCAAAAAACGCTTACAGCCAATGGCGTTTTCTCTCTGATACTCTTATAATACCTACTCTCTTAAATACAAACGTTTCTTAATATTCTTAAATTATTATAGCATAAAAATTTAAAAATGCAAGTTTTTTTACAAGATATTGTATTGACAAATCCAAAAAATTTAAATATAATAACATTAGCAACTAAAATATAGTTGCAGAATTATTGAGGTGTAATATGGGTAAACTAGAAAAACTGATAGAGAGATTGAAATCGTGTCCAAAAGATTTTACATTTGATGAAATGCAAAGTCTGCTTACGGCACTTGGTTTTGAATTTTCAAATAAGGGAAGAACAAATGGTTCAAGAGTAAAATTTTTTAAAGACGGGATTTGTATTATTCTTCACAAACCGCATCCAAGAAAAGAACTCTTGGCATATCAAATTAAGCAGGTAATTGAAATTTTATCACAGGAGGGTATGATATGAATAATATTATGGAATATAAAGGTTATAACGGAACAGTTGAATATTCAGCAGAAGATAACATTTTGTTTGGCAAGGTAATTGGTATAAAAAGTCTTATTTCTTATGAAGGGCAAAGTGTGGAAGAATTAAAGGCAGACTTTGAAGGTGCAGTTGACGATTACATTGAATATTGCAAAGAAAATAATATTGTACCTGAAAAGACATATAAGGGGTCTTTTAATGTAAGGTTTTCACCCGAAACACATCGAAAAGCAACGCTTATTGCTTTATCTCAGCAAATTTCTTTAAACCAGTTTATTGAAAATTCTGTAAAGGAAAAAATTGCATCATATATAATATAATATTTTAGTCATTGCGGTTTTTAAAATATCTGCAATGACTTTTCTTTTTATCTATTGACAAACAAAACTATTGGTGCTACAATGTAACTAAATAGTTACTTTATAAACGCGGTGGTGATTTTATTGGAAAAAGAAGAGATTAAAAATACCAACAGAGAGCTTATTATAAAAGCCGCAGAGGAAATTTTTGCAAATAAAGGTCTTTATGGTGCAAGGGTTGACGAGATTGCAACACTTTCAGGCGTCAATAAAAGGCTTATTTATAAAGACTTTAAGAGCAAAGAGGAACTTTATAAAGTTGTTCTTCATGAAGCATATAAGAAAATGGCAAGAGCGGAAAGCGGAATTTTTAAAGACTATGCCACATGCGTCGAAGCAATCACAAATATTATAAAAATGTACTTTGAATTTTTAAAAAATAACCCTGCATATATAAAACTTATATTATGGGAAAATCTTAACGAGGGGAAATACATAAAGGAAATGGACCTGTCCGATGTTAAGACAAGAGTTATGGACTATATGTTCAAAGTTTTAGGAGAGGGCAAGGCAAACGGAGAATTTAAAGAAGACACGGACGAAAACCAGGTTGTGTTTTCTATTATGACTTTTACCTTTTCTTACTTTTCAAATAAGCACACAATGTCAAACTTTTTAAAAGGGGATATTTCCTTTTCAAAAAGAGTTGAAAATGTTACGGAAATGATTTTATCTAATATAAAAAAATAATTTATCTACTAAAAATAATTTAAATCGGAGGAATTTATTATGGCAAATCAAGTAAAAGTTTTAATCGTAGGTGCGGCATTTTCTGCTGACCTTCACATGGATGGGTACTCAAGATGTACTGACGTTGCAAAAATCGTTGCTATCTGTGATAAAGCAACAGACAGAGCGCACGATATTATCAAAAGATACGGACTTACTGATGTAGAAGTTTATGACGATGCTTATAAAGCAATAGATGCAGTTGACTGCGATGTTGTTGATATTTGTTTACCAAACTTCTTACACCACGATATAGCAGTTTATGCTTTTTCTAAAGGCAAAAATGTTATAACTGAAAAACCAATCGCTACAACATTAGAAGATGCAGAAGAAATGCTTGAAGCAAGTAGAAAAGCAGGTAAAAAATTATATTATGCAGAAGACTGGCTGTTTGCACCTGCTCTTAACAAAGCGTTAGAACTTGTTAAAGAGGGTGCAATCGGGGAACAGACTTATGTAAGAGCAAGAGAATGCCACTGTGGTTCTCACTCACCGTTTGCACAGAAAATTGAATTCTGCGGCGGTGGAAGTATGATTCACTTAGGATGCCACCCAATCGGATTTATGCTTGCTATGAAAAACAACGAGTGGACAGAACTTGTTGCTATGACATCAGGCGGCGGGGACAACAATATGTGGCATAAAACAATGGAAGGTGAAGACTGGGCTGCTGTTATGATTAAATTTAAAGACGGCACAAGCGCACTTTTAGAAGCCAACTACTTAGCATGTGGCGGTATGGAAGACAGTATTGAAATCTACGGAAAAGAAGGAAAAATGGCAGTTGACTTAACATTCTCTTCTCCAATCCAGTTATACTCAATTCCAGGTGTAGAATATACAGTTGAAAAAGCAGAAATCACAACAGGTTGGTCAAGACCTGCAGTTGACGAAAAATATAACTTAGGTTATATCGGAGAAATCAGACACTTTATGGAATGCGTAAGAGATAATAAAGACGCAAAAGTAGGTTTAAGAGGTGTTGACGGTTTAGAAATCCTTAAAGTTGTAAACTACATCTATAAATCTGCAAAAGAAGGAATTAAAATCGTAAACCCTGATATTAAGTAGGGTGCAGTCTTCAGGATGCACCGAAAATCCGTAAATATATCAACAAACCATCAGTTAAAAGGAGTGTTAAAAATGTTAAATGATATCAGAATCCCCGTTACAGTCGGCGGAGTTGAATTTAAAAATCCTTTCTTTGTTGCATCAGGTCCTAC
>JAZOMN010000030.1:0-6566 GCA_045654005.1 Clostridia bacterium | reverse complement strand
ATTGTTGATTTAGGCATAAAATATGCAAATAATATGGGTGCGGCAATGGCACCGGCTGCAGCAGATTCTTTAATTACTTTTTTTGAAGATACAAAAGAAGATATAAATAAATATGATTTGATAGTAACGGGTGATTTAGGTACAATAGGACTTGATATATTAAAAGATATATTAAAGAAAAACGGATATAATACTAATAAATTAAATGATTGCGGTGTAATGATTTTCGATCTTGAAAAGCAGGATGTTCATTCAGGAGGAAGTGGATGCGGATGTTCTGCAAGTGTTCTTACAAGTTATATATTACAGGAAATTTCTAATGGGAAATATAATAATGTATTATTTATGGCTACAGGAGCATTGATGAGTCCGACAACGACTCAACAGGGTGAGAGTATTCCTGGAATCGCACATCTTATTGAAATTCAAAAAGGGTAGGTGTATATATGAATTATTTTTGGGCGTTTGTAGTTGGCGGACTGCTTTGTGTGATAGGTCAACTACTTATTGATTTAACAAAATTAACTCCTGCAAGGATACTTGTTATATATGTTGTAGCAGGAACTATTTTAACTGTACTCGGAATATATCAACCTTTGGTAGATTTTGCGGGTTGCGGTGCAACTATTCCGCTTACAGGATTTGGCTATTCATTGGGAAAAGGTGTTATAGAAGGTATTGATACAAAAGGACTTTTAGGTGCATTTACAGGAGGACTTACCGCAACAAGCGGAGGAATAGCGGCGGCAATATTTTTTGGATTTTTAGTTTCACTGATATTTAAGACTAAGGAAAAGAAGTAAGGTTATAGATGCTGTTTGCACGAAGGTGCAACATCTTTGATACAAAGTATCACATCGTTTGTCGAAGGCAACATCATTTATCATAGATAACATCATTTTGTGTCCGTAAAAAATAATGATGTTGGCCACAAGCGGTCAAACTGTGTACTCGCTTGGCTCGTAAGGATGTTGTGTCCTGGGGACACAAACACAAAAAATACACACTCAAACGAGTGTGTATTTTTTTGGTTGCGGAGGCTGGATTTGAACCAACGACCTTCGGATTATGAGCCCGACGAGCTACCATGCTGCTCCACTCCGCGTCAACATATTACTAAAATAATATATCACATAAAATATCTTTTGTCAAGGATTATTTTAAAATAATTTTTGAAAGGGTATGTACTACTATTATATACATATAAATAGAGTTTTATTACATAATTTAGAAAAATAATATGACAACTAAAAGAAGAATTCTGTAAAAAAACCTTGACTTAGGTACTTTAGTGTAGTAAAATAAGTATGTTAAAGGCGTTTGAGCAGAAAAAAGTATGTATTATTTAAACTTCCAGAGAGTTATCGGTTGGTGAAAGATAATAAGTAAGGTAATACAGAATACATTTTGTTAGCCACACACCGAAAGGTAATCTCAGTAGGCTGTGTCGGGTGCTCCCGTTACAGAGCAAAGGTATAATTTACCTGTCAAGGTCAGAATTGTGAAATTCTGATAAACAGAGGTGGTACCACGGGAATATCTCGTCCTCATCTAATTATCAGTTAGAGGGCGATTTTTTAATATCCGCCCGTAGAAAAAAGAAAGGGAGACTTTAAATGTTTATTAAAATTGCATTATTGATTGTATTTTTTTCTGTTATGATTGGGATTGGATTATATTGCAGGAAAAATTCAACAGATGTTAACGGATTTGTTTTAGGCGGGCGTTCTGTCGGTCCATGGCTTACTGCTTTTGCTTATGGTACATCGTATTTTTCAGCAGTAATATTTGTTGGTTATGCAGGTCAGTTTGGATGGAAATTCGGTATTGCATCCACATGGATTGGTATTGGTAACGCAGTTTTGGGTTCGCTTCTTGCATGGGTTGTTTTAGGAAGAAGAACAAGACTTTTGACTCAACATCTTGGCAGTGCGACAATGCCTGAATTTTTTGGTAAAAGATATTTAAGTCCATCTTTAAAAATTGCCGCTTCAATAATTGTATTTATATTTTTAATTCCATATACTGCTTCATTGTATAATGGTCTTTCAAGACTTTTTGAAATGGCGTTTAGTGGTGTTGATTATTCAGTATGTGTTATCGTTATGGCTGTTCTTACCGGAATATATGTTATAGCAGGCGGATATATGGCAACTGCTATTAATGATTTTATTCAGGGTACTATAATGCTTATAGGAATAGTTGCTGTAATCGGTGCAGTGCTTTCTCAAAACGGTGGCTTTATAGAATCGCTAAACGGTCTTGCACAGATTGAAAGTGATGTGCCAGGAGTTTATAGTTCGTTTTTCGGGCCTGACCCATTAGGACTGTTCTTTGTTGTTATATTAACATCATTAGGAACATGGGGACTTCCTCAGATGATTCAGAAATTTTATGCAATTAAAAGTGAAAATGATATAAATAAAGGTACAATAATTTCGACATTATTTGCTGTTGTTGTTGCCGGAGGATGTTATTTCCTTGGCGGATTCGGAAGACTTTTTACAAATAAATTGAATATTATAAACGGTATTCCCGAAGGTTCTTATGATGCTATTATTCCTAAAATGTTAGAAACGCTACCTGATTTGCTTATTGCTATAGTAATTGTATTGGTGCTTTCTGCTTCAATGTCAACTTTATCATCATTAGTCTTAACTTCAAGTTCAACATTGACACTGGATTTATTAAAAGGTCACGTTATAAAAAATATGAGCGAAAAGAAACAAATACTTGTTATGAGAGTATTTATAGTAATATTCATTGTTATTTCTGCAGTAATCGCTCTTAACAAAGATAAATTAAGTTATATCGCTGATATGATGGGAATATCATGGGGTGCTTTAGCCGGTGCTTTTCTTGCTCCGTTCTTATACGGATTATACTGGAAAAGGGCAACAAAAGCATCAGTATGGATAAGTTTTGTTTTCGGTGCAGGTATAATGGTGCTTAATATGTTAGTAAGGCCAATGTTTCCCGCATTGTTACAATCTCCGATTAACTGTGGTGTTATCGCAATGATAGGCGGACTTATACTTGTTCCTGTTATCAGTTTGATTACACCAAAATTAGACGTTGATAAAACAAATGAAATGTTTTCTTGTTATGAAGAAGAAGTTGTTGTTCATACTAAGGAATCTCTTGGAAAATAAATGTTTGAATATAATTAGTATTTTTGAAAGGAAAAAACAAAATGCCTATTACTGATATTTTACAAAAAAATGCAGATTTCTATCCAAATGATGTAAGTTTGGTAGAAATAAATCCAAAACTTGAAAATCAAACACGAATGACATGGAGAGAATATTCTCTTATCGAAGCAAATCCTTTTGAATCATACAGAAAAGAAATTACATGGAGTGATTTTAATAAAAAATCAAACAGATTTGCTAATCTGCTTCTTTCAAGAGGTATAAAAAAAGGGGATAAGGTTGCAATTCTTTTAATGAATTGTTTAGAATGGCTTCCTATATATTTTGGCGTTTTAAAAGCAGGTGCTATGGCAGTTCCTCTTAATTACAGATATACCGGTGATGAAATTAAATATTGTCTTGACCTTGCTGATGTAGATGTTTTGGTATTCGGTCCTGAATTTACAGGTCGTGTTGAAGAAATATGCCATAAGGTCAAAAAAATAAAAATGTGGCTATATCATGGCGAAGACTGTCCTACATTTGCCGAAAGTTATGATAAGTTAACAACATATTTTTCAGAAATAAATCCTGATATTAAACTTACAGATGATGATAATGCTGCTATTTATTTCTCTTCAGGTACAACAGGTTTTCCTAAAGCTATAATACATAAACACAGAAGTTTAACACATTCTGCTATGACCGAACAAAATCATCATATGCAAACAAAAGATGATGTGTTTTTATGTATTCCGCCTTTATATCATACGGGTGCTAAAATGCACTGGTTTGGAAGTTTCTTAGTAGGCGGCAAAGCAGTAATTTTAAAAGGTATAAAACCCGAATGGATTTTAAAATCGGTTTCTGAAGAACATTGCACAATAGTTTGGCTTCTTGTTCCATGGGCGCAGGATATTTTGGATGCAATCGAAAGAGGCGATTTAAAATTATCCGATTATGAACTTAAACAGTGGAGACTTATGCATATAGGTGCTCAGCCTGTTCCGCCGAGTCTTATTAAAAGATGGAAAACATATTTTCCAAATCATTCTTATGATACAAACTATGGACTGTCCGAATCTATCGGTCCGGGATGTGTTCATCTTGGTATGGAAAACGAGCATAAAGTTGGTGCGATAGGAAAAGCAGGATTTGGATGGCAAACTAAAATTGTTGACGAAAATAAGAACGAAGTTAATAAAGGCGATGTCGGAGAACTTGCCGTTAAAGGTCCGGGCGTTATGACTGCTTATTATAAAGACGAAAATGCAACTAACGAGGTTTTAAAAGACGGTTGGTTATATACAGGCGATATGGCTCAGGAAGATGAAGATGGTTTTATCTATCTTGTTGACAGAAAGAAAGACGTTATTATTTCCGGTGGAGAAAATATATACCCTGTTCAAATTGAAGATTATTTAAGAAAGCATGAAAAAATCAGTGATGTTGCTGTAATAGGTCTTCCTGATTCAAGACTTGGAGAAATTGCCGCTGCAATTATTCAGGCAAAAGATGGATTGGCAATTACTGAAGAGGAAATAACAGACTTTTGTCTTGATTTACCAAGATATAAAAGACCTCATAAAATTATTTTTGCTGATGTTCCAAGAAATCCTACAGGAAAAATTGAAAAGCCGAAATTAAGAGAAATTTATTGCGGCGAAAGTGTTGTTGCAAAACAAAATGAAATAAAATAAACTGAAAGGAATAATTAAAATGAAGAAATTATTACTTGGTAACGCTGCAGTTGCCAGAGGTGCCTATGAAGCAGGTGTTAATGTTGTTGCTTCTTATCCGGGTACTCCAAGTACAGAAATAACTGAAGAAATAGTTAAATTTGATGAAATATATGCAGAGTGGTCTCCAAATGAAAAAGTAGCGGCAGAAGTTGCAATCGGTGCTTCTATCGGAGGGGCAAGAGCAATGAGCTGTATGAAACATGTTGGCCTTAATGTTATGGCGGACCCTGTTTTTACAGTAAGTTATACAGGTGTTAACGGCGGACTTGTTTTCTGTGTTGCCGATGACCCCGGTATGCATTCTTCACAAAACGAACAGGATTCAAGGCATTATGCTAAAGCATCTAAAATTGTTATGTTAGAACCTGCTGATTCGTCTGAATGTAAAGAATATACAAAAATGGCCTTTTCATTATCAGAAGAAATGGATACACCTGTTTTTATCCGTCTTTCTACAAGAGTTTCTCATTCGCAAAGTATGGTTGAAATATGTGATAGAGTTGATGTTCCTGTAAAACCGTATGAAAAGAATATCGGTAAATATGTAATGATGCCCGGTAATGCTATAAAAAGGCATGTAGTTGTAGAAGAAAGAATAGAAAAATTAAAAGAATATGCTGAAACTTCTGATTTAAATAAAGTTGAAACAAATAATTCTAAAATCGGTGTTATATCTTCGGGTATTGCTTATATGTATTCAAAAGAAGCATTAGGGGATAAAGTTGACTATTTAAAACTTGGTATGGTTTATCCGCTTCCTGAAAAGAAAATAAAAGAATTTGCATCTAAATATGATAAAGTCTTTGTTATTGAAGAATTAGACCCTGTAATAGAAGACTATTGCAAATCATTAGGATTAGAAGTTTACGGTAAAGATTTACTTACTCTTTTAGGAGAATATACTCCTGCAATGATTAAAAAAGCAGTTTTGGGTGAGGATTTGGCAGAATTTGAATCTATTGATGAAATAATTCCTGTAAGACCTCCTGTAATGTGTGCAGGCTGTCCTCACAGAGGCGCATTTTATGTTCTTAAAAAATTAGGTCTTACCGTTTCAGGCGATATAGGTTGCTATACTCTTGGCGCTACAGTTCCTTTGCAGTCGGTTGACACAACTATTTGTATGGGTGCATCGGTAAGTGCTGCACACGGAATTGCTAAAGCAAGAGGAGAAGAGTTTAATAAAAAACTTGTTTCTGTAATCGGTGACTCAACATTTATGCATTCAGGTATAACAGGTCTTGTTGATATAGTTTATAATAAAGGTAATAATACTGTTATTATTTTAGATAATTCTATAACAGGTATGACAGGACATCAGAATAATCCGACAACAGGTTATACAATTCGTGGTGAAGAAACAAAACAAGTTAATTTAGTTGCTCTTTGCAAATCAATCGGTGTTGAAAGCATCAGAGTTTGTGATCCTTTTGATGTTAAAGAGTTTGAAAAGACTGTTAAAGAAGAAATTGAAAAAGACGAACCATCAGTTATTATTTCACAAAGACCTTGTGCGCTTTTAAAAACAGTTAAATACACAGGCCATTGTAAAATTACTGATAAATGCAAAGACTGCAAGATGTGTATGAAATTAGGATGTCCTGCAATAACTGTTAAAGAGGGTAAAGTTTATATAGATATTTCTCAATGTAACGGTTGCGGATTATGTGTTAATGTTTGTCCTTTCGGCGCT
>JAZOMN010000029.1:0-8144 GCA_045654005.1 Clostridia bacterium | reverse complement strand
ACACCTGCATAAGTGCTTTATACACATTGCCGACATCTGAATCAGAAAGTTCATATCCAAGAATCTGCGAAGCCTCTTCAACCTGTGCTAAAGAAGAATCAGAATCAAGTAAAATCTTTTTCTTATCACTTACCGTTTTTTGTGATTCGTAACTTTCGTGATTGATATTTGAAAGCATATCATCAATACTTGAGTGAATTTTTGTCTTATCCAATTCAATTTTCGCATCAATTGAAGATGCACAAACGCTAATTGCATCTGAAATTTCTCCGGTAAGAAGTGCATCCTTTCCTGCCATAGCACATTTAATGCCTGAAACTCCATTTGAAATGGAAGAAAAAGCAGATGCAACACCCATATTGATACGATCAGAAACCTGAACATAAACAGGGATTTTTACAGCATCTACAACTTTTGAAACTAAATTTGCTATTTCTTCAGGGGTTGATACACCTGCATTATCGCAAATAGTTACGACTGTTGCACCGTTTATTTCTGCTTCTTTTGCGCAAAGAATAAGAAATTCTTCGTCTGCTCTTGTTGCATCAAGGGCAGAGAATTCAACATCATTACAATATGTCTTTGCTTCATTTATAAGTTCTTTAATCTTTTCAAGCATAACTGCTTGTTTAACATGATATGTATATTCCATCTGAATTGTTGACACAGGAAGTTCAACCTGAAGACGAGGTTTTTTTGCATCTTTAATACATTCCCATGAAGATGCAACTTCCTCTTTATTAAACCCAACCGGAATGGCAAGAGATGCATTCTGAATATTTTTAGCAATAGTTTTATATATAATTGTATCTTCGCGAAGATTTTTTACTTGAGGCAATTCTATAACATCTGCGCCAAGTTTATCTGCGCAATTTGCAATTGCTGATTTTTCACGGAAAAGCAGTGAAATTTCACGTTCCTCTGAAAGTTTTTTTAGCGTAATATCTGCAATATCAATTTTTCTCATTTTGAAAACTCCTTTCAAACCCGGTTATATATATTTCTACAAAAAAACGCTCCCGTCTCTTTGTCAGTTCAAAGAGACGAAAACGTTAAACTCAATGTTTCCGCGGTACCACTCTTTTTCACCCGAAAAGGATGCCCTTTAGATGCAAGCACATCTTAACTCTGTTACGGGAGTACCCGTCTGCCATTACTAATAAATTCACAACAGCCACTCCGCGGTGAGTTCAGCAAAATTCTCCCAATGCCTCGCACCGAACGGCATCTCTCTCAAGGCGAAAATATCTGCATACTATTCCGCATCACAGTGTTTAAATTACGATATATTCTAACATAAACATTTATATTTGTCAAGCGATAAGCAAAAACTTTTATTATTTTAGTTTAAAATATTAAAACAAAATAATAATAAACTGAGAAACCAAAACAACTGCAATAAGTGCAACCGGATAAGTTGCTGCATACGCCGCTGCTACATCTTCAGTTCCTGCAACATTGATAAGTGTACCTAAAGCAGGTGTACTTGTCATACCGCCTGTTATAGAACCAAGATTATTAAGTAAGTTAAGTTTTAACAAATATTTTGCGAATACAAAACCAATTATAAGCGGGAATATTGTCATCACAATTCCGTAAACAAAGTACATTGGATCAAAATTTGCTATAAATTCTGCACCGCCCGGAATACCTGCTCCAACCAAGAAAAGAACAAGGCCTAATTCTCTGAATAATTTAAGCGTACTCTGACCCGGCATAATACTTACACGACCGATTCTTCCAAAGTGTCCTAATATCAAACTCATAAGAAGACATCCACCTGTTGTAGTAAGAGAAAAACAAGTACCGCTAAGACCTGCAGAAGACAAAGGAATTTTAATTTGCCCTACAATTGTTCCTAAAATTGCGGCTAATGAGAAACCTGCAAAACCCATATGGTCAATTTCAAATAATTTTAAATTTGATTTCTTTTCATTGTTTTCTGATTTTATAACAAGTTTAGCACGTTCTTCGTCCATATTGGCTTTTGCCAACTTTGGCACAATCTGTACAAAAAGAACAACACCGACAACACCGAATATGTATGCAATTCCGTGCCCTACGGAAACTAAGCCTGTAAATTCAGGAGCAACTGTTGCTTTTGCCGCTGAAAATGCAGGTGTTGATGTTAATGAACCTGAAAGCAATCCAACAATCATTGCAACAAATCCGTCCTGACTTTCAATAGTTGCACCATATCCGAATATTTCTCCAAGATATATACAACCAATTGCTGAAAGTCCGCCAGCAAATATAATTACAACACCTAAAAGAACATAAGATTTAAAGTTTCTTTTAAAGTTACCAAAAAACTTAGGTCCGGCAATATATCCTACCGATGTTACAAAAAGAATAAGTCCAAGACTCTCAATTATTGTAAGACCGGAAGAAAAATCATACGGTTTGGTTGATGCGGTAAATAAAAGGTCACCTGTTTCGTTAACGGAAAAGAAAAGTGCTCCGAAAATAAGTGCAACAATAAATACACCGGCATCCCCCAATGATATACCTTTAATAGTTATTCTTCCAAGAAGATAACCAAAAAGAAGAACAGCAAAAATTACAAAAAGCAATGTATAAATATTGCTGATCGTTATAATTCCATTTAATAAAGTCATTTACAAAATCCCCTTTACATAACATATACGAACTATTATATTCTATTTAACATAATATGTCAATTATATACTTTCCTGATTTGTATAATTAGGAAGAAGTTTAGGAGAAACTGTATCTGTAGTTATACCTGCATCTTTAATTTCTTTTTCAAATTTCTCAACATGTGAAAGTGTTAATTTTCCTATATTAACATCTTTGCACTTTTTAGCAGCATTTTTACCTGCGCTTCTTCCAAATACGATAATATCAAGTAAAGAGTTACCCATAAGTCTGTTTTTACCGTGAATTCCACCAACAGCTTCCCCTGCTACAAATAGATTTTCAACATTTGTTGTCATACAATCTTTTGTAATATCTAAACCGCCATTCTGATAATGAAGTGTAGGATATACTAAAATAGGTTCCTTACGGATATCTATGCCGTATTTTTCAAACATACGCATCATAGCAGGAATTCTTTTTTCTATAGTACCTTCTCCTCCGATTTTTTCAATCATCGGGGTGTCAAGCCATACACCTTTACCGTTACCTGTATCAACTCCATTTTCTCTTTCGGAACATTCACGGATAATTGATGCAGCTGCAACGTCACGGGTTTCTAACGGATGCATAAATACTTCACCGTTTTCATTTACAAGTTTTGCGCCAAGCGAACGAACTTTTTCAGTAACAAGCGCACCGAAAATCTGTTCAGGATAAGCAACACCTGTAGGATGATATTGTAAAGTTTCGGCATAAAGAAGTTTTGCTCCTGCACGGTAACCGAGAACAAGACCGTCTGCAGTTGCTCCATAGTGATTGGATGTTGGAAATCCCTGATAGTGCATACGCCCTGCACCACCTGTTGCAATAATAACGGTTTTTGCTTTTGCAACCATAAGTTCTTTTGTTTCCATATTCATAAGAACTGCGCCTGCTGCATTGCCGTTTTCATCAAGAATAAGTTCAATCGCAGAAGTAAAATCAACAACAGGAATATTTCTGTTTAAAACTTCATCACGAAGAGTTCTCATAATTTCAGCACCTGAATAGTCTTTTGCAGCGTGCATTCTCTTTCTTGAAGTTCCTCCTCCGTGTGTTGTTACCATTGTTCCGTCTTTCTCTTTATCGAATTCAACACCTAAATTGCTAAGCCATAAAATTGCTTCAGGTGCATCACAAACAAGTTTTGATAAAAGTTCTCTTTTTGCAGCAAAATGCCCGCCACGGAAAGCATCAACAAAGTGGATTGCAGGAGAATCGTTAGGCTTATCAGCCGGCTGAATACCACCTTCTGCCATCATTGTATTGGCATCGCCCATTCTTAATTTTGTAACAATAAGAACATCTGCACCTGCTTCGTGTGCTTCAATTGCCGCAGATGTACCTGCACCACCGGCACCGATAATTAAAACATCTGTTTCATAATCAGGGTTTTCAAGGTCAACACTGTCCTTTGTTATACGGCTGTGTGCTTGCAGAATCTCAGCAAGTTCTGTAGGAACTTTTTCGCCTTTGTTAGGACCGATTTTTAAAGTAACAAATTCGTCCTGTTTATAATCCGGATGAAAAGCCGCAAGCAAATCTTCTTTTTGCTTTGCAGTCATACGATCCGGTTCTAATGCAATATTTTTTTCTCTTGCCGCTTCAACCAAAGCAATAGATTTTTGAAATTTTTCCGAATACATATTCTCATCCTCCTTATTTTTCTATCTCACGAGTATTATAAAGCTCTTTCATTTCTTCTATAGGTTTTTGCATAAGAGCTTCTATAAGTTCATTAAAGTCACCGTTTTCAATCTCTTTAACACGGTCTTCCAAGTGACCGCAACCAGGTGCTAAATACTTACCGTTAATTCTTCTTGCAAGCATCGCAACCTGAGGATGTGAAATTCCTGCAGGACATCTTGAAGAACATACACCGCACATTACACAGTCGAATGATTCTTCTGCACATTTTTCAAAATCGCCACGCTGAGCGTAAGCAATATACTGCATAACGTTAAGCCCCTGTGTACAACTCTTTGTACAGGCGTTACAGCCTATACAAGCATATATTTCAGGATAAAGTTGCATCATAACAGACTCTGTCACAGGAATTTTTTCTATGTCATACCCTTCCTTAACAAGCGGGAAGAATGGTAAAGTTGCAATATACATATTATCTTCAACTTTAGTCTGACAAGCAAGACAAGCTTTAAGTTCCTTATCGCCTTTTATACGGTAAATTGTTGCACAAGCACCGCAAAAACCGTTACGGCAACCGCAACCTCTTACTAATTGGTATCCTGCATATTCCATAGCAGTCATAATTGTTAAATTTTCAGGCACTTCATATTTTTTGCCAAAAAGAAATATATTAACTAATTTTTCCATGTTACCTCTCCTTTAATACTCATCCGGAAGTTCGTCAAGTTCATCGCATCTGAACACGGGACCGTCTTTACATACATACTTAGATCCAACATTACATCTTCCGCATTTGCCAACTCCGCATTTCATCTTAAGTTCAAGTGTTGTATAAATCTGAGTTTTGTCAAATCCAAGTTCACAAAGTCCATCAAGTGTAAACTTAATCATAATCGGAGGACCGCAAAGAACTGCAGTTTTATTTGTATCAAACCCAAGTTCTTTTACAAAATTCGGAACAAATCCTACATGACCGTCCCAACCTTCCTGAGGATTATCAATAGTCAGATGAACCTTTACTCCTGAATCTTTTGACCATTCTTCAATGATTTCTTTATAATCAAGTAAATCATCTTTACTTCTTGAACCATAGACAATATCTATCTCTCCGTAACGGTCACGATAGTGTCTGCAGTAGTTGATAACTGAACGAAGTGGTGCAAGACCAACCCCACCTGCAATAAACAGAAGATTTTTTCCTTCAAACACATCATCAACAGGAAACGGTTTTCCGTAAGGACCTCTTATAGTTATCTGCTGACCAACTTCTGCATGATGCAACCAATCGGTCACACATCCGCATTTTTTAATAGAAAATTCCATATATTCTTCATTTGTAGGAGAAGATGTAATAGAAAACATTGCTTCCCCAACTCCCGGAACTGAAAGCATAGCACATTGCCCGGGACGGTGGTCAAACGCTTTTTTACCGTCTATTGTTACAACTCTGAATGTTTTAATATCAGGTGTATCAATACGGACATCAGTTATAACGCCAATTTTAGGAATTAAAGTTTCTTCTCTTTTATTCACGCATCAACCCCTCCAATCTTTTTCATAACTTTTACAATATTCATAGATATCGGACATTTCGAAAGACATCTTCCGCAACCTACACAACTGAAAAGTCCGTCATTATTTTCAGGGTAGTACACAAGTTTATGCATAAATCTCTGACGGAAACGCTCTTTTTGTGTGAGTCTGTTGTTTCCGTGAGCCATTTTGGTAAAATCAGAATACATGCAAGAATCCCAGCATCTGAATCTTATAACACCATTGCCTGTGTTAAAATCTTTTATATCGTAACACTGACAAGTCGGGCAAACAAATGTACAAGTTCCGCATCCAAGACAACTTTGAGATAACTCATCCCATGCAGGATGATTAAAAAACTCGTCCGTTTTTCCGCCGCCGAATGCATCGGTTTTAAGGTCTTTAAGCGGAAGTTTATTCATGATTGCAGCAATCTTTTCTTTTTGTTTATTAACTATTGTTTCATCACATTCTTCTGTAAATGGAGAAAGTTTTTCTAAAAGTGCTTCGCCTTTTTTGGTATTTGCTTTAAAGAAGATTTCGTCTTCTGTCTTCCATGTCGAAATATCACCTTCCGGTTCTTCCGGGGATATACCAAAGGTGTTACAAAAACAGGTTTCGGAAGGTTTTTCACATGCAGTTGACACAATAATACCTTTTTCGCGTCTTGATGCATAGTAACTGTCAACAGGCTCTGTAAGGAAAACTCTGTCTAAAATTTCAAAACTCTTTACATCACAGGCACGAACTCCAAAAATTACAAAATCTTCTGTTTCACTTCTTGTGTCGATAACTTCAATATTTTTACCATCCGTTTTAAATTCCATTAAGTTTTCCATTTGAGGAAAAAAGAAATCTTTTGGGCTTCTTACTGTATTTAAAGCATCGCTCCACAAATTTTCATTTTCCCACTGTTTATAAACAGCATTTCCGTTTGCTTCATTTGTCGGAAGATAAAGTTTTGCAGTTTTTGAGATTTCTTCAAAAATCAAGTTTATTTTATTTAAAGAACATTTACGCATCAATATCCCTCCTGTCAAACACTTCACCCGGCTCTAAATCATTAGTGGTATAATCAACAAGCGGTGCTCTTTGCCCAACTTCTGCTCCCGCCTGATATTCTCCGTAAAACTCATTAATATCCTTTATAAATTTACGGTTAAGAAGATGAAGCGGAATATTCTGCGGACAAACCCTTGAACATTCTCCGCAGTCTGTACAACGACCCGCAACGTGATATGCTCTTATTATATGGAACATTTTTTCTTCAAAACTGTTAGCGGGTGCTTTGTTTTCAACGCCTGACGATGGATTATCAAACACACACTTTTCACAAGTACATGCAGGACAAGCATCACGGCAAGCATTACAACGGATACAACGTGAAAGTTCATTCTGCCAGAATGCAAATCTTTCATCAGGAGTCATTGCCTCAATTCTTGCAACTTCATCAAATCTTGCAGATTCAATTATTTCTCCATCCTCATCCAATAGTTCATCAAAAGCCACATGCTTTTTACTCTTACAATTTATACAGCGTTCTAAAAGAATATCTTTTTTAGAAACCAAAACAGGCTTATCTTCGTAAATTGTTGTAACAAGAAGGTTTTCATTTTCTTCACTGATTGCAGTTATTCCCTCACCTGTTATCATTTTTAATTTTGAAATATCAGCCATACCATCACAAGGAATACCGACAGCGTAAACTTTTTCACGGTCAAAACGATGTTCTGTTAACAATTGATTGAAACTATAGGTATCGCAAGGTTTTAAGAAAACAAGGATTTTACCTTCAAATCTGTCTGTCTTTGAAACAAGATATTTTGAGAAGTTTACTCCGCAAAAATCATTTAAAACAAATTTTTCTCTTAAATCTTCTTCGTCTTTAAACATTACAGGGGTTACATCATATCCGAATTCTCCCTTACCCCATCCAAGAACTGCATTAACAGTACCATTTTTCAAGAGAGAAACTGCTTTATCTATCAACTGGTTCTTAGTTATCTTTTGCATCGCAGATCCTCCAATCTCTTATTTTCTCCAAGTTTGATTACCTTTTCAACAAAATCGTTCATTGTAGCAGCAAATTTTGCACCTTCTGCTGCAGAAACCCATTCAACACGTGTACGCTCTTTTTCAATACCTAAAAAATCAAGCATTGAAAAGAGTGTTGCCATTCTTCGGCGTGTATAATAGTTTCCCGATGTATAGTGACAGTCACCAGGATGGCAACCGCATATAATAACACCGTCTGCACCTCTTTGGAATGCACGAAGAACAAACATTGGATTAGCACGACAAGAACAAGGGACTCTTATAATTTT
>JAZOMN010000028.1:0-9880 GCA_045654005.1 Clostridia bacterium | reverse complement strand
CGTGCTCCTTACATTGAAACACCGTATATCCCTTAAAGCGCTGAAACCAACCTAAAACCACATAACCTGTTTCAAGCTCCATTATAAAGTACGGATCGTTGTGAATTTCTTTTAGCTTTTCGCACATTTTACAGATCATTGCTATTCCCTTTCACCGTATTAATAGACGAAATAAGCATTCTTCTGATCTGTCCGCAAGTGTTTTGTAGCTTGTTATACTGCTCATCGGGAATATATCCTGTTCTGTTAAGAAGCTCAAGCCAATATTCCGATTCATAGCATTCCTTGAGGGCAATCTGCATTTTTGCTATAAAATCAGGTGATCCGTGTGCGTACTTTGATTCGTGGATATTCGCACCGATTGAAGTACCGGATCGCAAAAGCTGATTTGTTAAAACACTTTCGCGATGATTCTGTTTTATATTTCTGCAAAGATTTACGATTTCAACTGCAAAATCCTTTGCTTTATCAAGCATTATGCTTTCTGCCATATCTTCACTTCCAATCAATTTCTTTTAGCTAAATTTTGCTCTGTAGAGCAAAGCTAAATTATCTCATTTCATTCGATAGCTAAATAACTCCTTCGGAGTAGCTAAATTAAATTCGCCATAAGCGTGCGTAGCACATTTAGCTGTCGCAGGCAATTTAGCTGAGTTTACTCAATTTAGCTCGCCACGGGCGAATTTAGCTGCGGTTGAGTATCAACCGCATATATATTCAAGTTGCTTATCGGTGGTATCATATTTTAAAATATCTATCCATTTAATTCTTTCATCTCGTCTAAACCAGGTAAGTTGCCTTTTTGCATAACGCCTTGACTCCTGCTTTATAAGGTCAATGGCTTCCTGCTTTTCAAGTTTACCCTCTAAATACATTATAATTTCTTTATAGCCTATAGCCTGCATTGATTTATACGAAAGGTCAAGACCTTCTTTATATAAATTCTCTACCTCAGAAAAAAGACCTTTTTTTACCATAATATCAACGCGTTTGTTTATTCTATCGTAAATGTACTGCCTATCTGCATTTAAAGCAAAATAACTTAAATCAAATAAGGATGGTTCAGTTTTTGATTTTTCAATCTGCTCGGTCATGGTAATGCCTGTTGTTTTATATATTTCAATGGCTCTTATTACTCTTTTTATATTGTTAGGATGAAGGCGTAAATATGACTGATAGTCAATTTCTTTTAACATATTATGAAGATACCCGGCACCTTTTGTTTCTGCAAGTAGCCTTAACTCTTCTCTTAACTTGTTATCCGATTCGCCCTCTGCAAACTTCACATTGTCAATTAAGGAAGATATAAAAAGACCTGTTCCACCGACAACAATCGGCAATTTCCCTCTGTTTAAAATATCGTCAATCTTTTCGTTTGCCAAATCAACAAATTCTTTTACCGAAAATTCTTCAAAAGGTGAAATAATATCAATAAGATGATGGGGTATTCCATCCATTTCCTCTATGGTAGGTTTGGCTGTTCCAATATTTAATTTTTTATAAATCTGCATTGAATCGGCAGAAATTATCTCGCCACCGAATTTCTTTGCAATCTCTATTCCAAGTCCGGTTTTTCCTGACCCGGTAGGCCCTGCCACACAAACAAGTTTTTTCATAAATTAAGTTATCCTTTTAAATTGTTTTTCAAGTTCGCTTTTAGTGTACGATACAAAAAGAGGACGTCCGTGAGGGCAGGTATTAGCTTCCTGAAGCGTTAAAACATCCGATACAAGTTTTTTAAGTTCAAAATCCGAAAAATTCATATTCGCCTTTATTGCACCTTTGCAGGCAAGTGTTTCAAGCGCTTTTTCCTGCTTATATGTTATAAGGCTTTTCTTGTTCTCTTTTATAATGTCACAAATTTCAATAATAGTTTCGCTTATTTTGTCAACCGAAAGTTCAAAAGGTATTTCCCTTATCGCAAATTCACTATCTGAAAATTCACTCATATCAAACCCTAATCCGCTGAATACTTCCATATTTTCAAGAGCAATATTATATTCAGCAGGCGAAAGTTTAACAATAGAAGGTATCAAAAGTTTTTGGGAAACTATCTTCTTATTTTCAAATTCTTTTTTGAGCTTATCATAAAGAAGGCGTTCGTGTGCGGCGTGCTGGTCAAGAAGATACATTTTGTCATCTTTTTCTATTATAACAAAAGTTGAAAAAATCTGCCCGATTATCTTATAATCCTCAACTTTTCCCCGATTTTCTTCTGTAAAGTTTTCTAGCTTTACATCTTCCGACTTCGCTGATACGTAAGGGATTTCAGGTTCTTTAAATTTAGGAGTTAACGCTTCAAACTTTGGTGTATCAACTGCATTAAACTCTTTGTTATACTCTTTTTTATTAAGATTTAAACTGAATTTCATGGGTTCTTTTTCTTTAAATTCAGTTGGTTTTATAAACGAAAAACTTTCGTATTCGTCATTTGATATTTCCGCTTTTTCAAAAGAAGCATCGCTTTTAATTTCCATTCCCTCTACCTTATGGGAAGAGTTTATCGCACTAAATATATGATTATATATTTCACGGTCATTCGAAAATTTAATTTCTGCTTTTGTCGGATGAACATTTACATCAACAAAAGACGGGTCGATTTTTATATCAAGTATTATAAAAGGATATTTGGATACCATTACCTTTTCTTTTAAGGCTTCGTCAACAGCGCTGTAAAAAATCTTATTTTTAACAACTCTGCCGTTTACAAAAAACACCTGGTTTTTTCGGTTATTTCTTAAAATCTTTTCATTACCGACATAACCGTTTATTTTAATATAGTCTTTTTCATAATCTATTTTTATAAGATTATCACAGATATCTTTTGAATATATATTAAGAAGATTGGAAAATTCATTGTTATCCCCTGCCGAATATAAAACTTCTCTGCCGTTTTTTATAAATAAAAAGGAAATATCAGGTTTTGCAAGAATAAGTTTTTCCATAATCTCGGTTATATAAGCCGCTTCAGTCTGTTCTGATTTTAAAAATTTCATTCTTACAGGAGTATTAAAAAACAAATCTTTTATTGTTATAACAGTACCTATATTACACCCTGTATCACAAACCTCACAAATTTCTCCTGCTCTTATTACAACTTTTGTACCGGCTATACTGTCCTTAGTTCTTGTTTCAAGAGTAACTTCGCTCACTGCGGCTATACTTGCAAGAGCTTCGCCTCTGAAACCTAAAGTTGCTATTTTTTCTAAATCTTCTTCTTTTGAAATTTTACTGGTAGCATGTCTTAAAAAACAGGTTTTGGCATCTTCCTCTGACATACCACAACCGTTATCGGTAACCTTTATCATGGTTTTACCGCCGTCTTTAATTTCCACTATTATTCTGTCAGCACCTGCGTCAATAGAATTTTCCACAAGTTCTTTAACCGCAGACGAAGGTCTTTCTAAAACCTCTCCTGCGGCAATCATATTTGATATTTGAGAACTTAAGACTTTTATGTAAGACATTTTAAACCTCTTTATAATTCTTAGGCACTCGGGAGTTGAACCCCTTATGCCTTAAATTTGTTAAATTTTAATCTTTTTAATTTGTCGTCCTCGTAAGGCGACGGCATTACTTCGTCCTTCGCATTAAAAATCTTAGAATTTTTCCTGCGTTTAAGGTCGAAGAGTTTAAAATTATGAAATTTTGTTTAAGGCAAAGAAATTTCAAGGATAATACTTTCGTATATTCGCAGGAATTTCTGCAGTATTAAGCGAAATTTCTAATTTTAAACCATAAGGTGTTCAACCCCCGAGTGCCTTAACTTTGTTACTTAAATCGTAAAGTATATTAAGTGCTTCAACAGGTGTTAATGTAGTAACATCTATTCCTTTTAAAGTTTTTACTATATTATCGTTTGCAACATTTAAAAAACCTACTTGTTCTTCATCTTCCTCTTTTGGAGCAGGAATATTTTTAAGTGTTATTTCGTCAACCGCTATTTTAGTACTCTCTAACACCTTTACAATATCCCTTGCACGTTTTACAACTTCCGTTGGAACACCTGCAAGACGGGCAACTTCAATACCATAACTGTCATCCGTTCCGCCCTCTATAATTTTTCGAAGGAATGTAATATCCTCTCCGCGTTTTTTAACCGCAATCTGATAATTTTTTACACCCTTTAATTTTTCTTCCAAAACAGTAAGTTCGTGATAGTGGGTTGCAAATAAAGTTTTAGCACCTATTTTCTTTATTATATATTCAACTACCGACCAGGCGATACTTAAACCGTCAAAGGTTGAAGTACCTCTTCCTATTTCGTCTAAAATTATAAGACTGTTTTTAGTTGCATTCTTTAAGATGTTTGAAACTTCGTTCATTTCCACCATAAAAGTAGATTGCCCTGAAGCCAGATCATCCGATGCGCCGACCCTTGTAAATATTTTATCTACAACCGATAGAGTCGCACTTCTTGCAGGTACAAACGAGCCAATCTGACTCATTAAAGTAATAAGAGCAACCTGACGCATATAGGTCGATTTACCTGCCATATTAGGACCTGTGATAATTGAAAATGAATTATCTGAAATATCAAGATATGTATCATTAGGGATAAACGCACCTTCGTTTATAACCTTTTCAACTACAGGGTGCCTTCCGTCTTTTATAATTATTTTTCCGTCTTCTGTAAGAGTGGGTTTTACATAATGGTTTTTAAAGGCAACTAAAGCAAAAGATAAAAGAACATCAAGTTTTGCCAAGGCTTTAGCAGTTTTTTGCATTCTTTCTAATCTTTTGTACATTTCCTCTCTTATATTAACAAAAATTTCGTATTCTAAATTGACACTTTTTTCTTCCGCACCGATAACGATGCTTTCAACCTCTTTAAGTTTAGAGGTTATATAACGTTCGCAATTGGCAAGTGTTTGTTTTCGCATAAAATAATCGGGAACAAGATTTAAATAAGATTTTGTTACTTCGATATAGTAACCGAAAACTTTATTATAACTTATTTTTAAGTTCTTAATGCCTGTTTTTTCTTTTTCATCTGCTTCAATTTGCAAAATCCATTCTTTGCCTTCACGCATAGCGCGTCTTAACTCGTCAAGTCTTTCATTATAGCCCTCTTTAATAAGTTTACCCTCTTTAATGGTAACGGGCTGTTCTTCTTTTAACGAATCCTCTATAATCGAAACACCGTCAGAAACAGGGTCAAGTAAGTTATTTAATTCTTTAAGAAGCGGACTGTTACACTTTGAAAGTTCATTTTTGATTTGTGGAACTTTGGAAAGTGATTTTTTTAATGCAATAAGATCTCTTCCGTTAGCGCTTCTGTAAGACACTTTGGAAGATAGCCTTTCAATATCAT
Source organism: Clostridia bacterium (assembly GCA_045654005.1). Classification (GTDB taxonomy): domain Bacteria; phylum Bacillota; class Clostridia; order UMGS1840; family HGM11507; genus SIG450. The sequence goes on along the minus strand of JAZOMN010000028.1, from coordinate 4,566 downwards.
AAACCTCGCAAAGATAAGAACATAAACTTTCCCTGACATCTCTTTTTTCTAAAAGTTCTTCAACTGCGTTATGCCTTTTTGCAATATGGGTATAAGATTTTAAGGGCATATCAATATAATGGCTAAGCAGTCTTGCCCCCATTGACGTATTTGTTTTATCAAGTATATCAAGAAGAGATCCTGCTTTCTTATTTTCCCTTAATGTTCTTGTAAGTTCTAAATTACGCTTGGTTGAAATATCAAGCGAAACGAAATCTTCCTCTTTGTAACATTCAATATTACTTATATGCTTAAGTTCGTTAAACTGGGTTTCCTCTAAATATTCAATGGTTTTATAAAGAGCAAATACTGCCTCGCGGTATTTTAAAATGTTACTACTTGAAAGTTCTTCTTCTGCGAATTTATTTTTAATGATTTTAACACCTTGTTCATACTCGTACATATCTTCACTTAATAAATTTATGTACGGAGAAAATCTTATATTTATTTCTTTTAAAAGTTTTTCCCTGTCTTTAACATCTGCATTTATTATAAGTTCTTTAGGAGAATATTTGGAAAGTTCGCTTATTATTTTATAGTTATATTCTTTTTCAAAAATGGGCTCTATGATATTAAGTTCGCCTGTTGAAACATCGGCAAAAACTAAACATACTCCGTCTTTGTCGCCATAAACGGAACATAGATAATTATTCGTTTTATCAGAAAGAAGGTCAGTATCTGTAACTGTACCCGGGGTAATAACCCTTACTATTTCTCTTCTTACAATCCCTTTTGCTTCTTTTGGGTCTTCAACCTGTTCGCAAACAGCAACTTTATATCCAAGACTTGTAAGTTTTCCTATATACCCTGAAGCAGAGTGGTGCGGAACTCCGCACATAGGCGCTCTTTCCGAGAGTCCGCAATCTCTCCCTGTCAAAGTAAGTTCAAGAAGTTTTGAAGCTAAGATTGCATCATCAAAAAACATTTCATAAAAATCCCCTAAACGATAGAAGATTATTTTATCCATATTTTTAAGTTTAAGCAAAATATATTGTTTCATCATATCAGAAACTTTTTGCTTTAATATATCTTCAAGTTCGAATTTCCCCATCTTTTTACTATTCCCCTAATCTATAAAGTATTACTTTTAGTGGCATCCTGAACAGCTTGAGCAAGAACCGCTGCATCCTTCGTTTCCTGCACCAGAGATAATTGTCATAATCTGCTGATTTAAAAGTTCAAAATCTCTTTGTGCTTCAACATAATTTTTAATAACATCATATTCCATAAGTTTGTCAAACGCGTCATTGATTTCTTTTCTTAAAGCTTCAGTTTCTTCGTCAGACATTTTTCCACATTGCACTTTAACTGCAATATCTCTTCTTTTTTCATTATATTCTTTTATCATTTCCTGCGCTTTTTCGTCATTTGCCTGAATTTGTTCAGTTTCTTTTGCAAGTAAATATTCCTTGCTTGTTTTAATCATTTCTGCAAGTTCCTGTGCTTTTACTAATAGTTCATTCATTTTTTATATCTCCTTTATATCTCTTCGCCGATAAGTGCCCATGTTTGTGCTTTTGTTACTAAAACATTAACAAAATCGCCCTCTTTAGCACCTTTACCCACGAAATTTATTATTTTATTTGTATCAGTTCTTCCTGATAACATATCTTTGTTATTTTTGCTTACGCCGTCAACTAAAACTCTGTAAACATTTCCCACATAGGTATCATTTATCTCTTTTGAAATTTCATTCTGAACTTCTAAAAGTTCTTCAAAGTTTTTATGCTTTTCTTCGTCTGATATTTTATCTTCCATTTTTTCGGCAGGTGTTCCCGGCCTTTTAGAATAGATAAAAGTAAAGAGCGTATCAAATCTTACCTTTTTTACCAAATCAATCGTTTCTAAAAAGTCTTCTCGTGTTTCATTCGGGAAACCTACTATAACATCGCTTGTAAGCGCAATGTTTGGAATTTTTTTCTTAACATTATCTATTATTTCAAGATATTTTTCTTTTGTATATTTCCTGTTCATCTTCTCTAAAATACGGTTGCTTCCTGACTGGAACGGAAGATGAAGAGCCGGAATAACCTTTTCACACTTAGCCATTGCATCAATAAGTTTTAAAGAAATATCTTTAGGATGAGAGGTCATAAATTTAATTCTCTCTATCCCCTCAATTTCGTTAACATCACATAATAAATCAGCAAAGTCGTAATCTGAGTTTAAATCTTTGCCGTATGAGTTAACATTCTGACCAAGAAGGGTAATTTCCTTATAACCTTTTTTGGCAAGGTCTTTAATCTCTTCTAAAATATTTTCTTTTCTTCTGCTTCTTTCCCTGCCCCTTACATAAGGAACTATACAGTAAGAGCAAAAGTTATTGCATCCGTACATTATAGAAACTGAAGCCTTGAACTTGTCCTCTCTTAACTGGTCAACACCCTCTATAATATATCCGTCACAATCAATTATATCAAATCTTCGTTCCTTTTTTTCTAAAACATCATAAAGTATTTCAGGAAAACGATACAGGCTGTGAGTTCCGAAAACTATATCAACATGAGAAAACTTGGATTTTATCTTCTTTGCGACAATTTCCTGCTGAGCCATACATCCGCAAATACCGATTACAAGATCGTTTTCTTTAAGTTTTCTGTGCTTTAATGCCCCTAAGTTCCCAAAAACTCTTTCCTGAGCGCCCTCTCTTACGGCACAGGTATTAAATATAATAACCTTTGCATCATCTGGCTCGTCGCAAATTTCATAACCCATTTTATAAAGATATGCTTTTAATTTTTCCGAGTCATTCTCGTTTTGCTGACAGCCATAAGTTACAACACAGGCACTCTCTTTTTTTTCGCCTCTTAATGTTCTTATTTTTTCTATAATTAAGTTTTGATTGTTAATTTCTTTAAGAGATATTTCCATTTGTTTCATTTCTCCATATATATTAATTAATAATATATTATAACATATTTATACTTTGTTTACAACAGATTTTATAAAACTTTACTGATAAACTGTAAAAACAAATTTCCTATTTTCTGAATACAAACAAATATTCATGTGCTATAAGTAAAAAATTATATTTTATACTATTTGTTTTCCAATACCCGGTTGCTTTGCAGTTATGTTGTTCTTTAATGATAAGTTCTTTTAATTTAAATCCCGCATCTTCAAAAATATGCATTACATCAAAAGACATGGGAATCATATGACCTTTTTGTCTTGTATCGCCCATAAGAATTGCACAAAACTTATCTTTCCCAAGCACTCGATAGCTTTCTTTGGCAACACTTTTCATTTCCTCAAGGAAATGCTTTACTTTTAGCTGTGATAAATCTTCTTTGATGCCATCACTATACTTAATAATATCGGCATAAGGTGGATGAGTGCATATCAAATCAATGCTTTCATCAGGAATAAAATCAAGATTCCTAGCATCTCCCTTTTTTATATACACTTTTCCCTTTGCATGCTCATAGTTAAATGTTGTTTTTTCTCTGCATCGTTCCAAAGCAACATCATTTACATCAACACCTATTATGTCACGATTCAAAAGTTTTGCTTCAACTAAAGTTGTGCCTCCTCCAGCAAACTGATCAAGAATCAAATCGCCCTCTTTGGAATATCTTAATATAATATTTCTCGGTATATACGGTGACCAATTGCCACGCCATTTTGCATCGTGAGTTGCCCAATCCCCACGTTTTGGAAATGACCAGTGTGTAGTCATTTCAAGTTCAAAATCATCAGGTTCCCATTTATTTATTTTCTTTCCAGCCATTATTAAAAACCTCGTTAATTATACCATCTTCCAAATCTTTAATATTATAGATATGTTCCATAACATCAAATGTTTCTTCAAGGTTGTTTCTTGCACTCGTCCAACCTTTTCCATCAGTAAACCAAACAAATGTAAAACCATCTATCGTATCGGTTTCCAATGCGAGCGTTTTATAACTACGAGCTGTTTCGTTTAGTTTAGAGCCTCCACTCCCATAGAAATTAGTTTCAATGCCATATATCATATCAGGTGTTTTAATAACGAAATCAAAACGTTTTTCCATTTTCCCATGATTTGAAATCTCAGATAAATCTATATCCCATTTTTCTGTAATCTGATGGATATACATTTCTTTAAAATAAGTTTCGTCTTTGATAAATCCTGCTTTTTTAATAAAACCCTCAACCAAATTTTCCATCAAATGACCACCACGATTTTTTCTGCCATTGGAATCAAGTCCTGTTTCAACTCCGGTAGCATAGTCAATAAGATTATTTATAATGTGATTAGACATTAAATCAAATAAACCCGTCTTATGCATAAAAACCTTATATTGTTCGGCAGATAAATTAGGTTTTTTAAATTCGTATGTAAATTCTCCATCACCGTCAATAACATAAATTTCATTTGTTCTAACAGCTAAAAGTAACGGAATGCATTTTAATATTTCGGGATATTTTTCAAGTAATTCTTCAAAATCAACTTCAATATTCTTTGAACCAATAAGGGAATTTAATATATTAAGTTCTACTTTTATACCTTCAATGTTTTTGTGTACCTTTTCAAAATCAATATAG
>JAZOMN010000027.1:0-7078 GCA_045654005.1 Clostridia bacterium | reverse complement strand
AAGATTATGGCTGGTATTACAAAACAGTATCTGACCGAAGCCCTTCCTGGACGGCAGCGCAGTATCTTAACCGGTTTTTACTTAACAATGATTCAGTAGGTCCTTACGGAACACTTACTGATTCTTATAATGTCGATTTGGGGGATATAGTTCAGTTTGAAAACGAGGACGGAAGAATATATCATTCTTTAATGATAACTTCAGCAACACCTGAAATTTTAGTTACAACACATAGTTTTAATGCTTATAACCGTCCGCTTTCAACATATAACTACTACAAGGCATATTTTATACACATTGAAGGCGGAAGAGAATGGTAGAAAGAATATTCAAATAATTGACTGCTTAGTTTTTTTGTGATATAATGAGTTTGTAAAGCAAACTCAATGAATTGCCTATCGGCGTGAATTGAAATCAAAGATTTCATGAATTGAGACATACAGCTCATGAATTGCACTAAAGTGCATTAAAAACGGAGGTAAAAATGAAACGCTTTATTGTTTTAATATGTGCCTTAACATTATTTTTATCTTTGCCTGTTTTTTCAATGGAACTTGAATGGGTAAATGATAAAGTTTATTCAAATATAGATATTGGCAAAGATATCGGACTTGTGTATAACGAAAACGGGTCTGCTGTTATAAATAAATACTGCCAGATAGTTACTCCTTTTACCGAAAATCAAAAAAGTATTACACCTAACGGACTTGTTGCCGTTTTAGGTGATAATGGGTATATCGGTTTTATTAACAATAAAGGGGAACAGGTAACAGAATTTATTTATGATGCATTTTCAGATACCCACGAAAAAAGTAATGTAACACAAATCGGTTATCTTAGCCATTTGACAGGCTTTCCGTCAGGAGGAGACGGATCTTCCGATTTAATCCCTGTAAGCCTTAACAATAAATTTGGTTATATTAATTCTTATGGTACAACAGTTATTCCTCATAATTATGAATATGCTTACGGGTTCCATCAGGGAATTGCTATGATATGTGCTGACGGAATTTTAAGCGATTACGGAACATATACAAACGGGAAATACGGTTTTATAAAAGAAACAGGAGAAGAAATTTTACCTCCTGATTCCTATTGGGTAGCATCCTACTTTGATAAACAAAAAGGCTATGCATCTGCATCAAACGGTGTGGGAGATTCCGTTTTGATTGATAAAGACGGAAATGTTTTTGAAACTGATGAACAGGGATATGCTCCGGTGGCCGATTATATTTTTTTAAACGAGGAATACACAAAGTATTCAGTGGTTGATAAAAATAAAAACACGGTTGTCCCTTGGACTTGGTGTTACGGAATAGATTTACATAACAACCGTTTTGTTTATAATAATGGCATCTATAACTTGAAAAATGAACTTATATATCAGGCACCTGAGGGAGCATCTTTGTTTACTAAATTGACTGATTATGATGCAAACTTTATCTATCTTAGAGTACCGCATCCTGAAATTGACGGTTATGCTTTGATAGGTTGTCTTGATTTTAACGGAAACACGGTTGTAGAACCAATATATCAAACAGTTCTTGATTTGGGCGAAGGTATTATTTACGCAAGAACCGAAACTGAAAACTTCCTTTTTGATTATAACGGGAAACAGTTAATGAAGTTAAACGGTCAGGTGGACTATGACTTTTCGCACAACGGATTTTTTGCAATTAAAGATTTTGATACTATGAAATTTAAAATAGCAGTAAATCCTCTTGCACATCCGAAAATTTATTTAAACGGAGAAAAAGTGAAGTTTTATGATGCGTATCCTTTTATAACTTCTCAAAGAACGCTAGTACCTTTAAGAGCAGTTTTTGAAGAATTGGGAGCGGAAGTTTATTGGGATGATAATACCGCCACAGTAACAGTTAAAAAAGATGATAAAGTAATTTCTATGACAGAGGGAAGCAATGTTATTACTGTTAACGGCATTGAGAACAGGATAGATATTTCGCCCCAAATTATAGACGACAGAACATATATACCTCTTCGCGCATTTTCTGAAAATCTTGGATTTACAGTTGGTTGGGATGAAAATACTTATGAAATTAATATAGGAGTTTAACTATGATAACTTATTTAACCAAAGAAACACATAAAAAATTTGATGAGTTTGTTTTTAGTAATAAAAAAGGGCATTTTATGCAATCGACACTTTGGGGTAAAATCAAGGATAACTGGATAAACGAAGCGGTTATATCACTTGATGAAAACGGCAATATAAAAGGAACTCTTAATCTACTTATAAGAAAACTGCCTGTTCTTAATTATACAATTATGTATGCACCGAGAGGCCCTGTTTGCGATATATGTGACAGTCAAACAATATGCGAACTTATAGAAGGAACAAAAGAACTTGCCAAAAAATATAAGAGCCTTGTTTTAAAAATTGATCCTGATGTAATATCCCCTTTTGCAGAACTTGAAGAAGGCGAAGAAGAAAACAATATAATAAATGCTAAAACTTTATCTGAGTCGGAAGAATTTTTGAAAATAATGAAAAGCCTTGGCTTTAAATCAAACGATAAGTCCAAGAAATTTGAAGCCATTCAGCCTAAACATGTTTTCAGGCAGGATATAAAAGATAAAGATTATGACGGGGTAAGAATGATGTTTAAATCAGATACCCGTAATAAAATCAATAAAAATAACGGCGTGACATTGGAAATAGGCACAAGGGAAGACTTGAAAAAATTCAGTCACCTTATGGACTTAACAGGTCAGCGTGACGAGTTCGTGGTAAGAAATCTTGAATATTTTGAAAAAATGTATGATGTATTGGCGCCGGATTATTTAAGGCTTTATATGGCATATTATAACCACGAAGAGTTTGAAAGAATTAAAGCTGCTAAAGAAAAAGGGGAAGAGATTGTACCATCTTCCGATAAGGGACAGGCTATAGCAGGAGTTTTGGCAATATATTACGGAAACAAAGTATGGTATCTTTACGGTGCATCGGGAAACGAATTCAGAAATAAATATCCGAGCGAAAAACTTCAATGGGAAATGATGAAATGGGCGATAGATAATAAATGCGACATTTATGATTTCAGGGGAGTTGAAGCCAAAGACGATGAAGACAAAAAGAACGGCGATGGCGCAAACCGCGGACGCAGTATATATAATTTCAAAAAGCAATTCAGAGGAACTTATGTAACTTTTGTCGGAGAACTTGAACTTGTGTTTAACAAACCGCTTAATTTTATGTTTAACTTTGCGGAAAAAACATTCAGAGAATTAAGAAGAAAATTGTACGTTGTCAAAAATCTGATTAAGGGTTAGGATAAAAAAATGGTTAACAAAAAAATCATAGTATCAAAAGAGGATATAAGATATAATATATCCGTTTTAAAAAAAGAAGTTAAAACCAAAATAATAGCAGTCATAAAGGGTGACGGATACGGTCTCGGGCTTGTTCAAATGGCAAACTTACTAAGAGAATGTAAAATAGATTTTTTTGCTGTTTCTGAGGCTCATGAAGCACTTGAATTAAGAAAAGCAGGAATTTTGGATGAAACTATACTTCTTCTTACCCCTTCTTGCAAAGAGGAAGAAATTCGTGAACTTATAAAGAATAATATCACATTAACTTTAGATTCTTATGAAAACGGCGAACTTTATTCTTCGGTTTGTGAAAACTTAGGTATGACCTTAGATGTTCATATAAAAATTGATACAGGGTTTGGAAGATTTGGATTTTCTTATCATAATAAAGAAGAAATAGTTAAAGCGTTAAGGCTTAAAAATATAAATTATCTTGGAATATATTCTCACTTTTCTTCTTCATTTGAAAAGAAATATAATATAACAAAAAAACAGTTTGAAAACTTTTTATCAGTTATATCATATCTTGAAACATTTGATTTTAAATTTGATATAAAGCATATCGCAAACTCTTCAGCAGCGTTAAGGTTTGAAAACACCCGCCTTGATGCAGTCCGTTTAGGGTCGGCGCTTCTTGGAAGAATCCCTGTGGCGAATACTTTAAATTTAAGAAAAATTGCGTATTTAGAAAGTGAAGTCTTATCGGTAAGAACATTGAAAGCAGATTCAAATATCGGTTACGGCAACACATATAAAACAAAAGGTATCACAGATATTGCCATTATTCCTGTAGGTTATAAAGACGGGTTTATGACCGAAAAAAGCCAGGATACTTTCAGGTTAAGAGATGTGCTTCGCACAGTATATAATAATTTAAAATCGCTTGGCAGAAAAAATTATGTAAATATAAACGGGACAAACTATAAAATTGTAGGCAGAGTTGGTATGTATAATACAGTTGCAGATGTAACAGGCGGTAATGTTAAACCTCTTGATAAAGTAACTTTAAATATCAATCCGCTTCTTGCAAATTCTAATATTACAAGGGAATATAGATAACTATGAATTTTAAAGAAATAATAGGTCACGATTTTATAAAATCGGGCTTAATTGATACAATTAAATCAAAAAAAATAAGCCATGCCTATATCTTTGACGGTCTGGAGGGAATAGGCAAACTTAAGTGCGCAAAAATATTCGCATCAGGAATTTTGTGCGAAGATTTTTCTTCTGATTTATGTGGAGTTTGTAATACCTGCCGTTTAACAAAGGGCGATGTTCACCCCGATTTAAAAGTTCTGGACTTAACGATAGGAGAAGACGGAAAGCAAAGAGCATCTATATCGGTAGAATCTATCCGTCAGTTTAAAAAAGAGGTTTATCTCAAACCTTTTTATAACGGAAGAAAAATATACATACTTGAAAATGCAGATAAAATGACGGTTGAAGCACAAAATGCAATGCTTAAAATATTTGAAGAACCGCCCTCATATATAACTATAATTCTTATAACAAACGGGCTTTCTAAAATACTTTCAACTATAAAATCAAGAGCGGTAATTTATAAATTTGGTAATTTAAATCCAAAAGAACTTGAAAACTATCTTAATAAATATTATAATAGTATAGATAACAAAAATGTTTATGCAAATATTTCCGGCGGAAGTATTTCAAAAATGATAGAACTTATTTCAGATGAAGAGAGTCTAAAATTCAGGGATAAAGTTCTTGATGCTTTCTTGGAACTTATAAATAACAGTAATAAAACGGCAATAAACGGGCTTTTTGATATTTTTATGAAAAATAAAGATTTGAAAAATGATATTATTAAACTTATGTCATTACTTGTTATGGATATAGCCTATATAAAAGCATCGCACTTAAATGCAATTGTTAATGTTGATATAAAGGACAAACTTGATTTTCTTGTGCAGAAATTAAGTATAACGAATATTTTTAATATAGAAAAAATATTGGTTACACTAAGTGAGCAACTTACTAAAAATGCCAATTACAAACTGGCAGTACTAAATTCTATTTTAAATATCAGGGAGGAAATTCATGACTGAAATAGTAGGAATAAGATTTAAAAAGAATTGTAAAACATATTACTTTTCTCCGAATAATCTTAAAATTGAAAAAGGGCAGTATGCCATTGTTGAAACATCAAGGGGTGTTGAACTTGGTGAAGTTGTTATCGGAAACAGGCAGGTGGATGATAAAAATATTTTGCATCCTTTAAAACCTGTTGTGCGAATAGCAAACGAAAAAGATATGAAAACACTTGCAGAAAATCAGATAAAAGCAAAAGAAGCAATAGAAATCTGCAAAGAAAAAGCAAGTAAACATAAACTTAATATGACTTTACTTGATGCTGAATATACTTTCGATCGTGGTAAAATACTATTTTATTTTACAGCCGAAGGAAGAATTGATTTTCGTGAACTTGTTAAAGATCTTGCGGCAGTTTTCAAAACGAGAATTGAATTAAGGCAAATCGGTGTTCGTGACGAAGCGAAACTTATTAAGGGGATCGGCGTATGCGGAAGACCGTTCTGTTGTTCAAGTTTCTTAGGCGACTTTCAGCCTGTGTCAATAAAAATGGCAAAAGACCAGAATTTAAGCCTTAATTCTACCAAGAATTCAGGCGGATGCGGAAGACTTATGTGTTGCTTGAATTTTGAGCAGGAAAATTACGAAGAACTTTGGAAAATCACACCAAGACCAAAATCTTTAATAAAAACACCTCAGGGTGAAGCGACAGTTTTAGATGTAAATATTTTAAAAGGCACTTTAAGAGCAGTTGTATCAAGTACAAACGCTGTTCAGCAATTTAATGTATCTGAGATTAAAATTCTAAAAAATGCCGATGCAACTTTAGACGAAGAAACATATAAAGAACTTAAAAAATTAGAAGATTAAAAAGAAGATTTTAAAAATATGTTGATATCTGTAAAAATGTGTGCTATAATTTAGGCGTAGGTGGTAGAAGTATTGCTTACGGTTGATGTATTATAAATTAAGGAGGTGCGGACCAATGGCATATATTATTTCTGATGAATGTATCATGTGTGGTGCTTGTGAAGGTGAATGCCCAGTAAGCGCTATTTCAGCAGGTGATGATAAATACGTTATCAGCGCTGACGAATGTATCGAATGCGGAGCATGTGCAGGAGTTTGTCCTGTAGGAGCGCCTGTTCAAGAGTAATTAAAAAAATGCCTGCCATAGAGCAGGCTTTTTTACATATAGTGAGGATTTTATGTTACTGAAAGAAAATGAGGTTATAGATAACCTTAATATAAATAATCTTAAAATTATTCAGAATAACGAAGAGTTTAAATACGGTACTGATGCAGTAGTTTTGTCAAAATTTGCGAATATAAAAAACGGCGGTAAAGTTCTTGATTTATGTACAGGAAGCGGTATCGTTCCTATACTTTTATGCGGTCTTAAAAATCCAAAAAAAGTTGTAGGGGTAGAATATTTTTCGCATATTTGCGATATGGCAAAACGGTCCGTTCAACTTAACTCATTGGAGGAAAGAATAGAAATTTTAAACAAAGATGTAAAAGATTACAAAGAGTATATCGAAGCGTACTCTTTTGATAATGTTACAATAAATCCTCCGTATAAAGTACTGGATACAGGTTTTAAAAATGATAATAGTTTTAAAACTTGCGCAAGGCACGAAGTTCTTGTTAATCTGTCACAATGTGTAAAAGCATCAGAATATGCCTTGAAATT
>JAZOMN010000026.1:0-5445 GCA_045654005.1 Clostridia bacterium | reverse complement strand
GTAATTAAAGCAGGCGAAGAATATAAAACACTTGAAACAGTTTCAAATATATATAATGAACTTTGTAAGTTAGGTGTAACAAGAAAGGATACAATTCTTGCTTTTGGCGGAGGAGTTGTAGGGGATATTTCGGGATTTGTTTCTGCGACTTTTTTAAGGGGCATAAACTATATTCAAGTACCTACAACACTTCTTTCTCAGGTTGATTCTTCAATCGGAGGTAAAACGGGAGTTGACTTAAAAGCGGGTAAAAATCTTGTCGGTGCGTTTTGCCAGCCTGAACTTGTTGTAGCAGATACCTCGCTCCTTAAAACACTTAATGATACTCAAATATCAAGCGGAATGGCAGAAATTATAAAAGCAGGTTTTATTAAAGATGAAATTCTTGTTGATAAACTTTTAAATTCCCAAAATTTAGAAGATGACTTGGAAGAGTTTATTTTAAGAGCAATAAATGTTAAAAAAGAGATTGTTGAAATAGATGAATTTGAAAAAAATGAGCGAATGCTTCTTAATTTCGGGCATACTTTCGGTCATTCGATTGAAAAATACTATAATTTCAAAGATATAACTCACGGCCAGGCTGTTGCGATAGGAATGTGCCTTATAACAAAGAATGAAGAAATCAAGAAAAAATTAGTCGATGTTTTAGAAAAATATAATCTTAAAACTAAAACAGATATACCAATAGAAACAATCTTAAAACTTTGCAGAAATGATAAAAAAGCCTTGAAAAATTCAATAAATATTGTTACTGTAGAGGAAATAGGAAAAGGTGAAATAAAGAATGTAACCTTTGAAAATTTAGGAGAAATTTATGGCTGATATAAAACTTTTTAATTCTTCTTTAAGAGGAGAAGTAACAGTTTGTTCTTCAAAAAGCATTGCCCATCGTGCAATAATTGCAGCTGCTTTATCTTATAGGGATATTACAATATTAAATGTGAAATCTTCAAAAGATATACTTGCTACAATTGATGCTCTTAAAGTTCTGGGCGCAGATATAACATATAATGACAGTAAGGTCATAATTAAAAAAAGCAAATTAATAAAAAATTCCTCTTTAGAGGTAAATGCAAATGAAAGTGGTTCGACTTTAAGGTTTTTAATACCTGTTTTTGCCACTCTGGGTAATGAAACAGTATTTTCAGGAGAAGGAAGACTACCCGAAAGGCCTCTTGATGACTACCTTGAAATTTTTGATAAAGAGGGCATATCTTATGAAAAAGGGGATAACTATCTTCCTCTTAAAACAAAAGGAACACTAAGGGGCGATACCTTTTTTGTAAAGGGCAATGTAAGTTCACAGTTTATAACAGGGCTTATGCTTTCTTCAATAGTTCGTGATAAGGAAATTACAATCAATATAACAACGCCTCTTGAGTCACGCCCTTATGTCTGTATAACTGCAAAAGTTTTAGAAGATTTCGGGCATAGTGTTCAAATTTGCGATAATGTAATCCGTATAAAAAAAGGGAATACGAATATAGATACATATAAAGTAGAAAATGACTGGTCGCAGGCAGCGTTCTTTCTTGCAGGAGGGGTAATGTCAGGCGATGTTACTTTATGCGATATGAATTTATCTTCATACCAGGGGGATAAAAAAATAATAGAAATTCTTAAAAATATGGGAGCAGATATTACTGAAGATGGAGATAAAATAACAGTTAAAAAATCATCTCTTACCGGAATAGAAATTGATGCATCGCAAATTCCTGATTTAGTACCTATTCTATGTGTGCTTGGTGCTTACGCAAATGGAGAAACTTTGATTTATAACGCAGGTCGCCTTAAAATCAAAGAGTCGGATAGAATTTTATCTTCAAAAAAAATGCTTGAAAGTACAGGCGTAATTACACAAACAGGGGACGATTATATAAAGATTTTCGGTAAAGGCTGTTTTTCAAATTGTGTTATTGATTCTTTTTTGGACCATAGAATTGTAATGGCTTCTGCCATAATAGCAACACAAACAGGCAATCTTACAATAAAAAATTATAAAGCGGTTGAAAAATCATATCCTGAGTTTTTTTCTCATTATTTTAAAATCGGGGGAAAAGGAGAGTTTGTAAATGAGTAGTATAAATTTAAAAAATCTTTCTATGACGATTTTCGGCGAATCGCACGGTAAAATGATAGGCGGTGTCGTAACAGGGTTTCCTGCGGGTCTTAAAATAGACTATGAAAAAATATATGAAGATGTTAAAAGAAGAATGCCCGGCAGGGATTTATATTCAACTTGTCGTAAAGAAACAGACGAGTTTGAGATAATATCAGGGATATTAGACGGTGTTACAACAGGTGCACCTTTATGTGTTCTTATAAAAAATTCTGATACTCATTCTACAGATTATTCATATCTTAAAAACACTCCTCGTCCATCTCATAGTGACTATACAGCATATCTTAGATATAACGGATTTAATGATATAAGGGGCGGAGGGCATTTTTCAGGGCGTCTTACTGCACCGATAGTTGTACTTGGAAGTATCTGCAAACAGTTCCTTGAAAAAGAGAATATTAAAATAGTCGCTCATATATATAAAGTGGGAGAAATTTACGATAAAAGTTTTACCCATGCAACAGATGAAGAAATATCAAAAATCATATCAGGAAAAAGAACAATTTCAGATATTGAGGAAAAGATTTTAGATATGGTAAAAAAAGCAAAAGATGACGGCGATTCTCTTGGCGGATGTATAGAATGTGCAGTCTTAAATATGAAAAAAGGAATCGGCGGTCCTCTTTTTGAAGGGCTTGAGGGCAAACTTTCTTCTCTTGTCTATGCTCTTCCTGCAGTTAAAGCGGTTGAATTCGGTGCAGGAACTAAGTTTTCAGACGGCTATGGAAGTTCGCTTAATGACTTATATGAAATAAAAGATGGTAATGTGCGAACAGCGTCTAATAATAACGGAGGAATATTAGGCGGAATATCAAACGGAGAAAATATAGTCTTAAAAGCAACCTTTAAACCAACACCGTCAATATTTAAAGAACAAAAAACCGTGAATTTAGAAACGATGACTGAAGAAATGCTGACTATAAAAGGAAGGCACGACCCGATAGTTGCACTTCGTGGTATTCCTGCATTAGAGGGTATTGTTGCTTTTGGTATCTTAGACAGTATTCTGTAGGAGAGAGAAAATGAACTTAGAAGAAATAAGAGTAGAAATAGATAAGGTTGACAGTGAACTAAAAGACTTATTCTTAAAGAGAATGGAACTTGTTCATAATGTCTATCTTTATAAAAAAGAAAATAATCTTCCTGTTAAAAATGAGAAAAGAGAAAGAGAGATTATAGAAAACAAAACTAAAGATATTACTGATTTTAAAGATGAATGTTCAGAATTTTTCAAGACTTTAATAGATATAAGTTGTAAATATCAGGAACAGGCTTTAAGTACCCAAACTAAACTGAATACTGATTTTACTTATAAGACTAAAGAAGAGTTTTTAAAAGGTGTTTCAAAGGTTTCATATCAGGGAATAGAAGGCTCTTACGGAAGCGAGATGGCAAAAAAACTTTTCCCCAAAAAAGATCTTGTAAATAAGAAAACTTTTCTTGATGTTTGCGAAAGTGTAAAATGCGGAGAAACCCAGGTAGGAATTTTACCTATTGAAAATTTATCGGCAGGAAGCATTAGCGAAGTATATGATCTCATATATGAAAACTCTCTTAATATCGTTATGGCAGACGAACTTTTGATTGAGCATTGTTTGCTTGGTACAGGGACTTTTAGTGAGATAAAAAAAGTAAAATCTCATCCTCAGGCACTAAATCAATGCTCAGAATTTATAATAAGTAACAATTACGAAAAAGAGGAAGGTATAAATACTGCGGTTGTTGCTTATGAGTTGTCCAAGATAAGAGATAATTCAGTGGGTGTAATCTGCAATAAAATAAACAGCGAGTATTATAACTTAAAAGTTTTAAAAGAAAATATATCAAACATTAAAGGCAACAAAACAAGGTTTATCGCAGTAACGAAAGACAGGGTAATAATAGATACTCCAAAGAAAATAAGTATAGTTTTTACTTTACCTCATAAAGTGGGAAGTCTTGCGCGCGTGCTTTTAGATTTTTCAAATAATTCATTTAACCTTACTAAAATTGAATCCCGCCCTGTTAAGTCAAATGAGTGGGAATACAATTTTTATGTTGATGTTTACGGCTCTTTGTCAGATGATAAAACCAAAGAACATCTTGAAAAAATCAGTTATCTTTTTGATAAAATTGAGATTTTGGGAAATTATTAGGAGATAGTTTGAATGTTAAAATATGCTTTGACCGGTAGTCCTTTAGGGCATAGTCTTTCCTCAATCATACATAATGAAATACTTGCAATTAAAAAAACAAAAGGAAATTATGAACTTAAGCCTACCGATAATTTGGATAAAAGTTTTAAAGAAGATTTAAGCAAACTGAATGGATTTAATGTAACCATTCCCTATAAAAAGGATATATTAAAATATCTTGATTTAAAATCAGATAAGGTTGAGTTATACTTATCCTGCAACACGGTTAAAATTGAAGATGGAAAAGCATCAGGGTATAATACCGATGTTTACGGAATTTTAGATACTCTTAAAAAAAATTCCATAGATGTTAAAGGCAAAAAAGTTCTTGTTTCGGGAAACGGCGGAGTTTCTTCAATGATGGCTTGTGAAATGGCTTTGTTGGGTGCCGATGTATATATAACCGCACGAAACAGGCAAAAGTGCGAAAAACTGATTTTAGATATTTTTAATAAAACGGGGAAGAAGATACAATTTATTAACAAAGAAGAAATAGGGGAATTTTATCTTTATATGCAGGGGACACCACTCGGAATGTATCCTGATATAGAAAGTGCTTATCTTCCTCTTAGTAAATTAAAAGATATATCCTATGTGTTTGATACTGTATATAATCCGTATAAAACCCTTACCGTGCGTTTTTGCGAATATTTCGGGAATAAGGGAATAGGCGGTCTTAATATGCTTATAGAGCAGGCAGTAAAAGCTCAGGAGATTTTTAACGGTATAACATTAACAAAAGAGCAATTTAATAAAGTTTTAAATAAAGCGAAAAAAAATATTCCTGAATTTAAAACAGACCGGAATATTATTTTAATAGGACCTCCCGGATGCGGAAAAACAGCAATTTCCCGGGAAATAGCATTTCTTCTTAATATGGAAGCTGTGGATATTGATTTGGAAATTGTAAAAAAAGAGAAAAAATCCATAAATAGGATATTTGAAAAATATGGCGAAGACTATTTTAGAAAGATAGAAAAAGAAGCGTTTTTAAAATCTTTAAATAAGACAGGGCAGGTTATAGCAACTGGTGGAGGTCTTCCTGTTTATAACGACCTTGAAACTTTAAAAAAAGAGGAAAATACTGTAGTTTTTCTTAACGTGGATAAAGATGTGATTTTCGAAAGAATTTCAAAGGATAATTCA
>JAZOMN010000025.1:0-5441 GCA_045654005.1 Clostridia bacterium | reverse complement strand
TGTTATAAGAAACGCTTATGGCGATGCTAAAGAACAGTTAATGGCAAAATTCGGATTTTCTGCTACTCAGGCACAAAGCGCTTTAGATATGAAACTTGGTCAACTGCAAAGACTAAACGGAGAAAAGATTGACGAAGAATTCAATGAACTTTCTTTAAAAGTTGAAGAATATAAAGGCTTGTTATCCGATAAAGGACTTTTATACGAACAAATCAAGAAAGAACTTATAGAAATAAAAGAAAAATACGGTGATGAAAGAAAAACTGATATCACTGTTGACTATTCGCAAATAGACGATGAAGACTTAATTGAAGTTGAAGATATTGTTGTTACAATGTCTCATTCAGGATATATAAAGAGACTTAAAACTGATACTTACAGAAGCCAGAGACGTGGAGGACGCGGAATTTCAGGAATGTCCACCAAAGAGGAAGACTTTGTTGAAAACATTTTCACAACTTCCACTCATCATTTTATTCTTTGCTTTACAAATAAGGGCAGAATGTTTAAAATGAAAGGCTATCAGATTCCTGAAGCGTCAAGAACTGCAAAAGGTATGCCTATTGTAAACTTACTTAGCCTTGATGCAGGGGAAAAAGTAACTGCAACTATCCCTATAAAAGAGTTTGACGAGGATAGTTTCTTAACAATGGTAACCAAAAAAGGTACTATTAAGAAAACAAAACTTTCAGAATATAACTCAAACCGTTCAGGCGGTCTTAATGCTATCGGCTTAAATGATGACGACGAACTTATCAAAGTTTCGGTAACTAACGGCGAAAACGATATAATCTTAGGAACATATTTAGGTAACGCTATTAGATTTAACGAAAAAGATGTTCGTCCTATGGGAAGAACTGCTCACGGGGTAAGAGGTATCAGATTAAAAGACGAAGACTTTGTTGTGGGTGCTTGTCTTGTTAATGACGATTCAAAACTTCTTGTTATCTCGGAAAACGGTATGGGTAAACGAACTGAACTTAAAGAATATAAAGTTCAGTCAAGAGGCGGTAAAGGTATAAGAACATATAAAATTTCTTTAAAATCCGGAAATGTATGCGGAATAAATACCGTTACCGATAATGACGATATTATGCTTATAACCTCAGAAGGTGTTATTATAAGAACAGGGGTGGAAGATATTTCAACTCTTGGCCGTGATACATCAGGGGTTAAGATAATGAAATTAAAAGATGATGTAAAAGTTGTTTCTTTCGCTGTTGTTGAAAAGGAAGAAGAGGAAGAAGAAACCGAAGAGGTAGTTGAAACAACTGAAACATCTGATAATTAAAACAAATTGTAGGGTGCAGCCTTTAGGATGCACCGTATACGGTTCGTCGAAATCGCCGAACCCTACAACATTTTAGGTACCTAAAACCTGAATTAAATACAAGGAGCAAAAATGAGAGACTATAAAGAAGAAACTTTAAAAAGAGTTGAATTTATTAAAACAGTTTTAAAAAATGCAGGTGCAAAAGGCATTATATACGGAAACAGCGGGGGAAAGGACTGTACTTTAGTCGGAATACTCTCTAAAATGGCAACTGATAATGTGCTTGGTGTTATGATGCCCTGCCAGTCTAAAAGGAATTATACCGAGGATATGGAAGATGGACTGGCTGCCGCAAAGCAGTATAATATAGAAACTGTAACAGTAGATTTAACCGAGGCAAAACTTACTTTAAAGGCTGCAGTTGAAAAGGTATATAAAGTAAACGGTCTTGCTGATGCCAATATGAATCCGAGACTTCGTATGATAACTCTATATTCTCTTGCGCAGGAAAGAAATTATCTTGTAGCAGGAACGGGGAACCGAAGCGAAAGGTATATGGGCTACTTTACAAAATGGGGGGACGGCGCTTGTGACTTTAATCCAATCGCAGACCTTACAGTAAGAGAAGTTTACGAATTCTTAAGATATTTAAAGGCTCCTGAAAATATAATTGACAAAGCACCTTCTGCCGCTTTATACGAAGGGCAGACAGATGAAAAGGAAATGGGAATTTCCTATGAAAAAATCGATGACTATATATTAAACGGCATCGGTAATAAAGAAGATATAGAACTGATAGATAAGGCATATAAAAGGTCAGAACATAAAAGAACTATGCCGTTATTTTACAGCGATAAAGATTGTTAGAGGTAAATTTATGACAAAGATTCCTGAACTATACGCAAGTATGTGCTTTAACGAGCAGGTAATGAAAGAAAGACTTCCCGAAGATGTCTATAAATCTTTAAAAAGAACAATGGAACAGGGCAAGTCGATTGACAAAGAAATAGCAAACACAGTTGCTTCCGCTATGAAAGACTGGGCGATTGAAAAAGGTGCTACCCATTTTACTCATTGGTTCCAACCTATGACAGGGGTTACTGCGGAAAAGCATGACTCCTTTGTTTCTCCTAAAGGGGACGGAAATATTATAATGGAATTTTCCGGAAAAGAACTTATAAAAGGGGAGCCTGACGCATCATCTTTTCCGTCAGGGGGCTTAAGAGCAACCTTTGAAGCAAGGGGTTATACCGCATGGGATCCTACATCTTATGCTTTTATTAAGGACGACTCTTTATGTATTCCTACTGCCTTTTGCTCATATACAGGCGAAGCGCTTGACAAGAAAACTCCACTTCTTCGCTCAATGGAAACAATAAACAGACAGGCGTTAAGAATACTTAAACTATTCGGCAAAGAAGAAAAGAGGGTACTTCCTACTGTTGGAGCAGAGCAGGAATATTTCCTTATTGATAAAAAATATTTCGATTTAAGAAAAGACCTTATATATGCAGGTAGAACACTATTTGGCACAAAACCGCCAAAAGGTCAGGAAATGGACGACCATTACTACGGAATTATAAAACCAAGAGTTTCTGAATATATGAAAGAACTTGATTTAGAACTCTGGAAACTTGGAATTTTAGCAAAAACCAAGCATAATGAAGCCGCACCGGCTCAGCATGAACTTGCACCTATTTTTACAACCTCAAATATTTCAACCGACCAGAATCAGCTTACAATGGAGGTTATGAAAAAAACTGCTGAAAAGCATGACCTTGTTTGTTTACTACACGAAAAACCGTTTGCAGGGGTAAACGGAAGCGGTAAGCACAACAACTGGGCCATTTCAACATTCGGAGGACTGAATTTATTAGAGCCCGGCGATTCTCCTCAGGATAATGCGCAGTTCTTATTATTCCTTGCAGCAGTGGTAAAAGCGGTTGATGAGTATCAGGATTTACTTAGAATATCAATCGCATCTGCAGGAAACGATCACAGACTTGGTGCAAACGACGCGCCTCCTGCAATTGTTTCAATGTTCTAAGGCGAAGAACTTACTGAAATTTTAGAAGCCATTATTTCAGGCGAAGAATATAAAGAAAAAGAAAATTCACAAATGGAAATAGGAGTTCACGTTCTTCCTAAATTCCCTAAAGATTCGACTGACAGAAACAGAACATCGCCTTTTGCATTTACAGGAAATAAATTTGAATTCAGAATGCTTGGCTCAAGCGAGTCAATCGCCTGTGCAAATTACATATTAAATACAATTGTAGCAGAAGAACTTTGCCAGTTTGCAGATATTTTGGAAAAGGCAGAAGACTTTAAAAAGGAACTTGACAGACTTATTAAAAGAACCTTTAAAAACCATAAACGAATTATTTTTAACGGAAATAACTATTCTGATGAGTGGGTTTTGGAGGCAGAAAAAAGAGGCCTTTTAAATCTTAAGAAAACTCCTGATGCATTAGTGCATTTTGCGGATAAGAAGAATATTGACCTTTTTGTTAAACATGGAATATTTAACGAAAATGAAATTGTATCAAGGCAGGAAATTCTTCTTGAAAATTACGCAAAGGTTATAAATATAGAAGCGCTTACAATGGTGGATATGGTAAATAAAGATATTCTGCCTGCTGTATCGGAATTTATGAAAGATTTATCAGAGATAATCTGCAATAAGAGAACAATATCCAAAAAAATCTTATGCACATACGAAGAAGAAACTTTAAATAAACTCTCAAACCTTTCATGCGAACTTTATGAAAGAATAAACAGTCTTTCTTTAAGCATTGAAAAGGTAAAAGAATTAAACGGAATTGAAGATAAAGCATTCTTCTCATCAAAAACACTTATTCCTAAAATGGAAAAAATAAGAGAAACGGCAGACGCTATGGAAAATATAACCTCGAAAAAATACTGGCCGTTCCCGACTTATGGAGAGCTGTTGTTTGGAGTTTAGTTAAAAACTAAACTCCAAACAGCTAAATTCGCATACTGCGAGCTAAATTGAACAAGTTCAGCTAAATGCACTTCGTACGCTAAATGTGCTGTGCACACTTTATATGCGAATTTAATTTAGCTGCTCCAAAGGAGTTATTTAGCTATTACGCATAGCGAAATTATTTAGCTTTGCACTAAAAGTGCAAAATTTAACTAAACACAAGGGGACAGTTCCGTTGTATTTCATCGTAGGGGTCGGCCTCCCGGACGACCCGAATAAATTTATAAGAACATCACGAAATTCTAACAAACTAAAGTTTAAGAATTTCGGATAACCTTGTTGTGTTAAGGCACAATAAAAATATGCAGACAGTCGAGGACGCCAACCCCTACAATTAAACGATAAAGACGCAAAAGATGCCATATGGCCTTTTGCGTTTTTTTATTCATTTAGCACTTCGCATTTTGAATTTATTTAAAAATACTTTTAAGAAAAATTTTTTTAAATTACTGCTTGACATCTTTACTTAATTGTGATAAAATGGTAAGACGATTTAATGGGATATTTTCGCCTTTTTTTGGAAAAAAGGCTTAAAATTGGGCATTTTAAAGGGTTTGTTAAACGGGAATTCAATCCTTTTAAAAGTATTTTGTAAAAAATTGATATATGAAAAAATTCCCTAAAAAAATAATGAGGTGATAAATGTGGCGCATCCGGTTAATTACGGGAAAGTTGAAAGAATCAACTTTTCAAAAATTGATGAAGTATTGGCACCACCAAATCTGATTGAAGTTCAGAAAAAATCTTACGATTGGTTTACAACCGCAGGGATTGAGGAAGTTATTGAAGAAATAGGTCCTATAAGTCCTGATATCGGCGCTTTCGATCCTATAAAGGATAAGGGCGCAAGCGGTAGTACGCACTATCTTGAATTTTATGACTTTAAATTTGATGAGGAGCCAAAATATTCTCTTACTGAAACTAAAATTAGAGAAACAACTTATGCGGTTCCCACAAGGTCCAAAGTTCGTCTTGTCAACAGAGAAACAGGCGAAGTTAAGGAACAGGAAATCTTTATGGGAGGTTTCCCATTAATGACAGTATCAGGAACATTTATTATAAACGGCGCGGAAAGAGTTATAGTCAGCCAACTTGTAAGATCTCCGGGTGTTTATTTTGCTATGGTCAGAGATAAGTCGGGTAAACAACTTTTCTCATCAA
>JAZOMN010000024.1:0-2104 GCA_045654005.1 Clostridia bacterium | reverse complement strand
AAATTTTATGTGATAAATTAAAAAGTTTAGGTGTCAAAAAGGTTGATACCGGCATTTTTGGTGCAGATATGAAAGTGTCACTTACCAACGTCGGGCCTGTGACAATCATTTATGATACTGAAATTTGGAGAAAAAATGGACATTAAAGTGTTGCCTTTAGGGCATATTAAATCAAATTGTTATTTAATATCAACTGAAAAATCAGCAATTGTTATTGACCCTGGTTTTAACTCATTAAATGTAACTGAATTTTTAAAAACTAACTGTCATAAAGAGCGATTGATATTATTAACACATTCACATTTTGACCATATAGGCGGTGCTTATAACCTAAGAACAAATACTAATACCAAAATTGCAATTGGTGAAAAAGATAACTTTGGATTATCCGATACTTATATTAATTTATCTAACAAATTTCATGCAGGACTTTTACCATTTTCCGCAGATATACTTCTGAAAGATAGTGAAGAATACACTGTTGGGGACATATCCTTTAAAGTTATTCACACGCCAGGTCATACAGTAGGTAGTGTATGTTTTCTATTTGAAAATATTTTATTTTCCGGTGATACACTTTTTTGTGAAAGCATTGGCAGAACGGATTTTTATGGCGGAGATTTTAATCAGTTGGAACGTTCTATAAAAAAACTATATTCGCTTGATGACAACACAATTGTTTTATCTGGACACGGAGAAAAAACAAGCATTTCACATGAGAAGATTAATAATCCATTTATTAGAGGTTAATGATGCGTTTTTGTTTGATTAATCATGATTTTAGATATGAAATTGAAAAACTTATTAGAATTTTTTTACCTTTTGAAAAAATTGAATATTTTAACGCCTTGGAAATCGATGATTATTGTTTAGTGACTATTGTTGAAAACAATACAGCAAAATCCGTCTTATACTTTGGTGATAAAACCTATGAAAGTATAAAAAATATTGAATGTATTAATGGTGACTTAAAAAAAGATGCGGAATTATTTTTAGCACTTGCTGTATACGATTGTTTTACGGCTGCTACAGGCTATTTCCCGGATTGGGGAATATTAACCGGTATCCGTCCCGCAAAACTCTTTTCTAGGCTAAAAAAAGAAAAGGGAGAAGGATTTGGTGAAAAATATTTTTCCGAATTTTTGAAGGTTAACTCCAATAAAATTAAACTATGTAAAAACGCCTTGAAAGGTGAGGGGCAAATAACCGAATTATCAAAACCAAATTCGTTTAGTCTATATATATCTATTCCTTTTTGTCCTTCTAGATGTTCGTATTGTTCATTCGTTTCACACTCGATTGAAAATGCAAAAAAATTAATACCCGAATATATAAATCTCCTTTGCAAAGAAATTATTGAATCTTCAAAAATAGCTAAAAACAATAATTTAAGACTTGAAACGGTTTATATCGGTGGCGGAACCCCGACAACTTTAACTTCACAAGAATTAAATATTATAATGGCAACAATTCGTTCTAATTTTGATTTATCAGAATTGCGTGAATACACAGTAGAAGCGGGAAGACCTGATACTATAACTGAGGAAAAATTATTTACGATTAAAGAAAATGGCGCAACCAGAATTAGTATAAATCCGCAAACCATGAATGATGACGTTTTGAAAAACATCGGTAGAAATCATTCTTCAAAGCAGGTGATAGATGCATTTAATTTAGCACGAAAATGCGGTTTTGATAATATAAATGCTGATTTAATTGCGGGTTTGCCTAGTGATACTTTTGAAAGTTTTAAGCTTACTTTAAAACAAATTATTGATTTGAATCCAGAAAGTATTACAGTACATGCACTTTCTATGAAACGTTCTTCAAATATGACAAAGCATAGAGAAATTCCAGAAATTGAAACAGGAATAACCGCAACCAAAATGGTGGATTTTGCGTATAATACACTATGTGAAAACAAAATCTTTCCATATTATATGTACCGTCAAAGTAAAACCGTTGGAAACTTAGAAAATGTAGGATATTCTAAAAGTGGCTTCGAATGCCTTTATAACGTTTTTATTATGGACGAAACTCATACAATTATTTCTTGTGGTGCTTCTGCTGTTACTAAATTACGACAACCTAATGGCGACCTTAT
>JAZOMN010000023.1:0-3858 GCA_045654005.1 Clostridia bacterium | reverse complement strand
CTGAAAAAGCTGTTAAACTTAAGGATGCAAGAAGTATAAAGGCAAGAAATATTCTGACTTTTTTCTTCATAGTTAAACTCCTTAAAATTCTTATTTTTCATAATCAACATAATTTCCAGCTAATTTTAAATTATATTGATTAAATTGCTATTCTTTCAAAAAGGAAAGAATAGCAATTTAAAAATAGTTTAATTATTTATAATGCTGCATCATAGTCTTTCTGTGCATCATTACATATTTTTTCTAATTCTTTATATCCTAATTTTTCTGCTTTTGCAACCCATTCGTTCCACTCTTTATCGCCACCGTTATTAAGAATATATTTTGTTGCGAATTCTTTTCCCGCTTTGTCTAAAGCATGTATTAATTCATTTCTTCTATCTTTCATATCTCCAAATACAAGTTCCGGATCGGCAGGTTCAATATTCTTTTTGTCTTTAACATAATCCTGAGCTTCCTGTTCTCTTTCTGTAAACTGGAAATATGAACTTCTTCTGTCAAATCCTAAATACATACCTTCTAAGAACATACCCCATTTTTCTTCAACTTCGTTAATAGAAGGAACTTTATCTTCAAAACCTTTATAGATAGTTCTGCCATTTTCATTTATTGTATATGTTTCGCCTTCGATACCCATTGTTATAAGTTCTCTACCGGCAGGAGATACAACAAAGTCAAGAAGTTTAAAAGCTGTTTCAGCTTTGTTGTTGTTTAATACATATTTTCCCGGGAATATTTGTTTTGCTTCAGGTAATGTCTGATTAGGACCAATTGGATTTGCAAATCTTAAATCATATCCCGGAACAGTTTCCGCTGCTTGTTGAACAAGTTGTTCCATTCTGCCTATCCAATCTGTGATAATAAAAGCTTTATCATTCTGAATCATTTTTGCTGTCCATGCAGAATCTGTAAGGGTTAAGAATTCGTAGTCTATAAGTCTTTCATTATAACATTTTTTCATAAAATCAAGCATTTCTTTATATTTTGGCTGAACATCGGTAACACGACATATTTTATCCTGTTCATCGTAGTAACAAGTATGCGCTTCTAATCCCCATTCATTAGACCATGTACGGAAAATACTTTCTTTATTTTTTGATGTATACGGAGATGAATCAGGATATAGTTCTTTTAATTTTTTTAGAACCTGATAAAATGTTTCAGGAGAATCCCACATTTTAATACCATGCTTATCAAATATATCTTTACGATACATTGTTACACCTGTGTTAACATCTCTGTATCCGTCATATCCATAATAACAATATAATTTGCCGTCAGGTGCTGCATAAGTATTAAATATCCATTTATTTTTTTCATTATCAACAAAATTTCTCTTAAAGTTAGGAAGAATATCAATATAATCTTCTACTGCTGCAAAACCACCCTGTAAGCATATTTCATCTGCAAGTTTTGCGCTTAAACTCTGACCAACGATATCAGGAAGATCATTTGAAGCAGCAAGTACATTGATTTTCTCTGCTGCTACTGATGGCGCGAGTACAAGAAGCTTAAGATTTACACCTGTAGCTTCTCTTATTTTCTTAACAACAAAACTATCATTCATACCGTTGTTCGCAGAGCTAACACTCCACACTATTTCATCATCATTGTCTGTTAAAGGAAGCTTAAGCCCGCCTGTATCGCCAATTTTTAAATCCGGATTGTAAAGAGAAGAACCATTACCATTATTCTTTCCGCCTGTACAACCTGATAACATTGCCACTGACATAATCATCGCTAGTACTAAACAAATTATTTTTTTCATTTTAATTCTCCTTTTCATATAAATCGTTTCTTGCTTCGTTTACATATACATCTTTTCTTATTGACCATGAATTACTTGACAAATAATGAACAGGGAACACTTCATTTAAGTCAATTTCACTTACAGCACATCCTCTTCGTATATTCATACTAAGAAGTTGACCATCTGGTCCAATTATTGCTGTTTTCTCCCCATCAGTCCCCGCAGAAACAATATAAACTCCATTATCCTGTGCCCTCATTGAGTTCATATCAAGATGAAATCCCGCAGTTGGATTTATAATAATTTCTGCACCTTTTTTTGCAAGCAGTTTTACATAATCGTTGAAAAATAAATCCCAACAAATTGCAAATCCAACTTTGCCAAAATCGGTTTCTACAACAGGACATTCGTCTCCGGGAACATAGGCTTCAAGCAATTCATCCATTGTAAAATGGCTTTTACGATACTTAGCTGAAATGTTCCCATCTCGGTCTATAAGAAAGGCTGTGTTATAAAAGAATCCATCTTTATCTTTTTCTCTTACAGAAAATGAAAGATAAACTTTGTGCTCTTTTGCTTTTTGTCTCATTTTTGTTATTTCCGGCCCATCTTCTGTTACAAAACTTTCTATAAACGGATAAACTACATTTCTTGTTAGAAAACATTCTGTTAAAACAATTAAATCGGGGTTATCGATTCTTACCAGCGCATCTATTCTGTTAAGCGAAGCTTCAAGAATATCTGATGGAATAAGATCTCTTTTTAAAGTATCTTTTAAAAATACATAAGGAATACTTACAGCAGCTAATTTTGCACGTCTTGGCTTAACTATCTCCCCTGCTGTGACTTTAGGGAGAGGAATTTTAACATTCCCTCCCTTTCTGCTCATAATAAGAGCTGTTACTACAATACTATCAGCATTGTCACGCATTATAATTTTTTCTCCTGAATTTATATACCCCTTATAAATTTCAGTTTGACCTGTAAACCACGCGGCAAGATATTTGATAGTAGCAATGCCGTCAGTTTCAGTTTTAAAATCAATTGTTATATATCTTTTTTCCTTAGGTAAATCTGTAATAGTAAAGGAAATTGATGCCATAGAATAATTTTTCTCATTAAGTGATATTTTAGCAATATCATCTTTAATTTCAACTCTTCCAAGAACTAAATCATTGCCATACTTTTTTTCATCTACCCATTCTGAAACAACCATATTAAATCTCCTTTCATTACCTAACGATCTGATCTAATAAGACCAATCTTATCAAGTATCCATTGTCCACTGGAGATTGCCATAAATGTAAGCTCATGTCTTCCAGGTTCTAAGTATGCCTTGGTTCTTATTCTTAATTCATCAAGGTCATTGTAAATATCGGTTTTTTCAACAGTCAGCATTCCTACATGATCATCAAGCTTATAAATTCTGTCTACAGTTTGCCCTGAAACGGTACTGTACGACAGAATAATATCATATTCACCTGGTTCAGTAACATCGAAATAGTAAGTCAATGATTCTTCAGTATCTTCAAAATACTGAACTGTATTAGCCGATAAACTACTCCAATATACAATTTGAATTGTAGCATCAATCTCATCATAATTCTCTGCTCTTTTTATTAAAGATGCATATGTAAAGTCCTTATTATTATCATCGTAGTAATCTGCAGTTACGGTGCTTTCTTTAACTCTGTCAAGCTTGATATAAGGATTTTCAGAAATAATAACAAGAGGATTATTCTTAAATATTTTTATCTGACCTTCTTTGGCATCCATCTGAATACCGTCTGAATCTCTATATACAAATATTCCATCAAGCTTTTCATTTATATATTCAGTATATATATCTCCATTAGCGTCCAAATTACCCTTAATATTAACAACTTCCTTTCCTCCATCTATCTCAAGAGTAAGCTTAATATCTTTTTCAGTTCCCAAAAGTGGTTTATCATTAACAAAGAAATATAAATCTCCCTGGAACATATATAAATTGATATAATCTCCATCTTTTATATATTTAAATATGCCGTAGTCTTCGCCCTCATTAACAACAATTGCTTTTTCATTTTTTATTCTTGTAAGCTTATTAACAAGTGGTGCATATATTT
>JAZOMN010000022.1:0-4887 GCA_045654005.1 Clostridia bacterium | reverse complement strand
TATTGCTCATATTAATTTTATATGCGATAATTGCTTTTGTTATAGGAGAGGTTTATATGAAAAAAGTATTTGGGATATTATTATTAACTTTATGTATATCTTTGTGTGTTTTAGCGAAGGATTTTAAATCAGTTTGTGCTAGTCATATTCTTGTGCCGACTGAAATGGATGCAATTAAATTAAAAAGTCAAATGTAAATTTTTGGGAACCTTTTACGTTAATACTACCCTGATTTTTATTTTGATATTGCAAATCAATTATACCATTAATTTCCTATAAATGCAACACTTTTCGACATATATTTCTATAATTATGAAAATTACTGTTACTAAAATGCCTAATTCAAGAAAGTATAAATATATTGTATTTAATATTATCCTATGCAAAAACCAACAATAAAGTGTCCTTAATTATACCATAGATAAACTCTACTTGCACGCAATAATATTTTTATATTAAGACAAAATCCCCTGGTCTGATTTGACAGGGGATTTACATAAAATCAACTATTTAAAAATAAATTAAATACATCTCATCATATCATTTCCTTAAGTTTTAAAAAGACACCGGTGTTAGCAAATTCTTTAACAGCCTTTGTATCCCGTTCTTCCTTTTCTTCCTGATAAACAACTTCGTTATTTACAGAGCGTTCGTAATTATAAAATCCTCCGCTAATTCTTTGTATAAAAGCGTTTGCTGACTCTGCTTCATTAATTCTACTCAAATAAATTCCTCTTTTCAATACAATAAATCTACTTTATCTTTTCATTTTACATTAATATTATACTGAAAAAAACATAAATTGTCAATATAGCAATTTTTTCAGAAAAAATCAAGTTGTAATACCCCCTAAAATGTAATCATTTTATCCACCTTATAACTGTCCGCAAAGACAATAAAACTGCGAAGCAATACAACTGGCGAAGTCAATATAACTGCGAAGAAATACCACTCGCCATAGGCGAATAAAACTGTCCGAAGGACAATAAAACTGCCAAAGGCAAATTTCGATATGTTGCCATAAATTTTGGCGATATACTCGCTCACACTCGTGCGATATATTTTCATTTCATTCAAATGCGATATAACTACGCTTTGCTCCGTTGCGATATGATATAAGAACCTCACAAAATATAACGAAATCAAAGATTTCTATATTTTGGAGAACCTTGTTACTTCGTAATAAATTCCTAATCACATCCCGTAGGGATATATCGCATCCGTCAGGATATATCGCACCATAGGTATCTCGCAAATTCCGTCAGGAATTTATATCGTGTAAAAATAATGCACTGCAAAATTTTGCAGAGCATTATTTTTAGATATTAGGATATAACCCTTGTTCGTAAAATTTTTTGTATGCTGCTTTAACAATGTCAGGGTCTTCTTTATAAGTAACGCCGTACCATTTATCGATAGCTTTTAATACTTTTACCTTTGCGCCTTCTTCCTGAATTAAGCGGTCAATAAATTTCGGAATGAAATATTCGCCTTTTAACGGATTATCGTTTGTTTTTAGAAAATCAACAAATCCTGCTTCTAATTTTTCGAAGAAATCAGGTTGTAAGCCCCACATATTCATTGAAACAAGTGTATCCATAGGATAACCTGAATTTTTATCAATATCAGTTGTTTCAACGATTTTTTTAAGGTATCCGTTTTCCATTTCACAAATACCGCGGGCAACAGTACCGTTATCAGAAATAGTGTTGCCAAGTAAGTAACCTGCCATACACATTTCATCACTTGTCATAAGATGATCGTGAACAATTCTGTAAGCACTTTTTCCGTAATAGTCGTCAGCATTTACAATTGCAAAAGGTGTTTTAACAACGTCTTTTGCAGTAAGGATTGCCTGACCTGTTCCCCATGGTTTTTCTCTTCCTTCAGGAACAGAAAATCCTGCCGGTAAATCGTCAAGTTCCTGGAAAGTATAACTTACGTCAACTTTAGATTCAAACTTTTTACCAACTAATTCTCTGAAATCTTTTCCAATAGCCTTTTTGATAACGAAAACGATTTTATTAAAACCTGCTTCCATAGCATCATAAACAGAGTAGTCTAAAATAACTTCTCCGTGAGGACCTAAAGGCTCCATTTGTTTTAGTCCTCCGAAACGGCTTCCCATACCTGCCGCCATAACAATTAATGCACTATTTTTTGTATCCATTTTTGTTTCCCTCCTGCCATCTCCAAGCGTCACGGCACATATCGTCTAAGTTTCTTACTGCCTTAAAGCCAAGTTCTTCCTCAGCTTTTTTAGGGTCTGCATAACATTTAGCAATATCGCCAGGTCTTCTTGGTGCAATTTTATATTTTACTTCTTTACCAGATGCCTTTGAAAACGCTTTAACCATATCAAGAACGCTATAACCATTGCCTGTCCCTAAATTGTAGGTAACAACGCCTGATTTTTTCGCTACTTTGTTAAGCGCTTTTATATGACCATCAGATAAATCCATTACGTGAATATAATCTCTTACGCCTGTCCCGTCTTCGGTATCGTAATCGTCACCGAAAACTGATAAGCACTCTAACTTCCCAACAGCAACCTGAGAAATATAAGGTAAAAGATTGTTAGGGATACCGTTAGGGTCTTCCCCGATAAGTCCGCTTTCGTGAGCGCCGACAGGATTAAAGTATCTTAAGATTGCAATATCCCATTCGTTATCGGATACATATAAATCTCTTAAAATTTCTTCAATCATAAGTTTTGTTCTTCCATAAGGGTTTGTGCATGAAAGAGGAAAATCTTCTTTAATCGGCACAGTATGCGGATCGCCGTAAACAGTTGCAGAAGATGAGAAAACAAGTTTTTTAACATTATATTTTCCCATAACATCAAGAAGTTTCAAAGTTCCTGCAATATTATTTTCATAATATTTTAAAGGAATAGAAACACTTTCTCCAACTGCTTTTAATCCTGCAAAGTGGATTACTGCATCTATTTTGTTTTCTTCAAAGATTTTTACCATACCTTCATAGTCTAAAAGATCAGTTTTGTAAAATTTAAAATCTTTACCGGTTATTTTTTTAACCCTATTAAGTGCTTCTTCCGAGCTGTTTGATAAATTGTCAAGTACAACTATATCATGACCTGCTTCAAGTAAAAGCACTGATGTGTGAGAGCCTATATATCCTGCTCCCCCTGTTACTAATACGTTCATTGTATCACTCTTTCCTTTCTTTTATTTAAACTTAACTGAATAAGTTTTTTTCATTATATCTCTTCCTGAAACTTTCGATATTATTATTTTTTCCATGTATGTTTTGAAAATAATATCAAAATCGGGAATATTTCCAACCTTCCTGCTAACATATCAAAAATGAAAACTACTAAAGACAGGTCGGAAAAAGATGCGAAGTTTCCATTAGGTCCTACCATTGAAAGCCCGGGACCGATATTCCCTAAACTTGCTAAAACCGCAGTAAAATTAGTAATA
Source organism: Clostridia bacterium (assembly GCA_045654005.1). GTDB lineage: Bacteria > Bacillota > Clostridia > UMGS1840 > HGM11507 > SIG450. The sequence goes on along the minus strand of JAZOMN010000022.1, from coordinate 1,444 downwards.
AAATCAAAATTATCCAAAGTTACAATAAGCAGTGAAATAAAGAAAATTACAATATAAGAAACCATATACACATTAACTGCTCTGATAGTTTCATGCTCAATAGGTCTTCCGTTCATAAGCGACTTATGAGTGCTTTTAGGATGCGCGGCAACCTTTATTTCTTTTGCAACAGATTTAAGTAAAATTAAAACTCTTGAAACTTTAACACCGCCCCCCGTACTTCCTGCACAAGCACCTATAAACATTAAAACAATAAGTATAGTTTTTGAAAGTTCGGGCCACAAGTCATAGTTTACTGTGGAATAACCTGTTGTAGTAATAATTGAGCCTACCTGGAAAAAGACGTGTTTTAAGGCATCAAATATATTTTCAAAATAAGAATAGCAGTTTAGCGTTATAACTAAAACGGATGCAAGGATAATTCCAAGATATGCTTTTACTTCCTCTGATTTAAAAGCAAGTTTGAACTTCCTTATTAGTATAAAGTAATATACAGAAAAGTCAATACCAAAAAGTATCATAAATATGGTAATTATCCACTGAACAGCACTTGAATATTCTGCAATGCTTGAATTTACAATACCAAATCCCCCTGTACCTGCAGTACCGAAACTTAGGGTTAATGCTTCAAATAAGTTCAGTCCCGAAATTAAAAGCAGAATAATTTCAAATAATGTTAAAAAGATATATAAAGCATATAAAATCGTACTGCTTGATTTTACTTTCGGTACAAGTTTTGAAACTGACGGGCCTGTACTTTCTGCGCGAAGAAGATGCAGATTGCTTCCTCCCGATAAAGGCAGGATTGCAACTAAAAGCACAAGTACCCCCATACCGCCTAACCAGTGGGTAAAACTTCTCCAGAATATAATTGATTTCGGAACAACAGTTAAATCTTCTATAATTGATGCCCCTGTGGTTGTAAACCCTGATACTATTTCAAAAAGCGCCGGAACAAACCCTTTTATTGCTCCTGAGAGAATAAAAGGTATTGAGCCGAATATACTCATAAGTATCCAGCTTAAACTTACGATTACAAAACCTTCTTTAGCATAGATGTTTTTCTTTTCGGGTTTTTTGAAAGTAAGAATAAGTGCAAAAATAAAGCAAATTATTATACACAGTAAAAAATAATACCAGTCTTTTTCACCGTAACACAAGGCGCAGATTAAAGGAAGGAACATACAAAATCCTTCAAACCCTATAACCATACCGAGTGTATAAATAATAGTTTTATAGTTCATAATTATAAACACCTTTCGCTGTGTTCAAGTCAAAATATATAAATTCAAAATGCGAAGCATTTTGTTTCCTTGCCTCTTCACTCTTCACTTTTACCTTTTACCTGTCTGAATTTATTTCAGACTTATCCCTCTAAAATATCAGAAATATCTTCAAATCCTCTGTGAGTTGTAACAATAATAACCGTATCATTCGGTTTTAT
>JAZOMN010000021.1:0-5030 GCA_045654005.1 Clostridia bacterium | reverse complement strand
TGCTGTAGGTACAGGTGTTTCTTTAGAAAGTATGGATATTATCCAGGCTGCAGGAACAAGTGTTGCTGAAAGAAAGAATTACGAAAATATGAATTAAAGGGGATGTAAAAAAACTCCAGACCGCAAAAAGTAGGGATCGATCTATGTTCCGTTCCGATAAAAATAGAACATTATGAATAATATAAAATATTATTTTGTTACAAGGTAAAGATTTTTTGAAAAAATCTTTGAAATTTATACTTTTTGCTATGAACGAATTTAGCCACTCGACGTACTTAGTACGCCTTCGGGTGACCCAAAATCAAGGTTTTTGGCTAAATTCGTCCATTCTGAAGATTTTTTACTATCCCCTTATTATCACGGAGAAAAATTATGAGTTATGTAAAAGACAGTTGCGATGTCGTAGTTATCGGCGGAGGCCATGCAGGCTGTGAAGCGGCGCTTGCCTCGGCAAGACTGGGCGTAAAAACATATCTTTTCTCAATAAGCCTTGATATGATTGCAAATATGCCTTGCAATCCCAATATAGGCGGAACTGCCAAAGGGCATCTTGTTAAAGAAATTGATGCTTTGGGCGGTGAAATGGGAAAATGTGCAGACAAGACTTTTATTCAGTCAAGAATGTTAAATAAAAGTAAAGGTCCTGCAGTTCATTCACTTCGTGTCCAGTCGGACAGGAGAAAATATCAGAACGAAATGAAACATACCCTTGAAACGCAGGAAAATTTATATATAAAACAAGGGGAAATTGTAAAAATCAATTCAGACTCATTCGGGAAAATAGAATCAGTTGAAACAGAAACAGGAGCAATTATAAAAACAAAAGCAGTTATTATTGCGACAGGAACTTATCTTAAAGGTAAAATCATTATAGGCGACTATGAAAAAGAAAGCGGTCCTGACGGAATGTTCCCTGCCAACAAGTTATCCTCATCTTTAAAAGATATGGGGATTGAACTTTTAAGATTTAAAACAGGTACTCCTGCCAGAGTTTTAAAAAGAAGTGTTGATTTTTCCAAAATGGAAGTACAAAAAGGCGATGACGAAATCGTACCATTCTCTTTTGAGAATGACTATATAGGCGAAAATAAGGAAAACTGTTACCTTACATATACAAATGAGAAAACCCATAAAATTATTATGGATAATCTTCATCGTTCTCCGCTGTACAGTGGAAAAATAGAGGGAACAGGTCCAAGATACTGTCCGTCAATTGAAGATAAAATTGTACGATTCAAAGAAAAAGAAAGGCATCAGGTTTTCATTGAACCAATGGGGCTTGATACTGAAGAGATGTACGTTCAGGGAATGTCATCCTCTCTTCCTGAAGATGTTCAGGAAGAAATGTACCGTTCAATATGCGGCCTTGAAAATGTTATCATTACAAGAAGTGCTTACGCAATAGAATATGACTGTGTTAATCCGCTTGAATTATATCCTACTTTAGAATTTAAAAAAGTTGAAGGGTTATACGGTGCAGGTCAGTTTAACGGCACATCAGGGTATGAAGAAGCAGCGGCTCAGGGTCTTATAGCAGGAATAAATGCGGCAAGAAAAATAAAAGGCCTTTCCCCTTTTGTTTTAGAAAGAGATAAAGCATATATAGGAACACTTATTGACGATTTGGTTACAAAAGGTACTAACGAACCTTACCGAATGATGACCGCAAGAAGCGAATACCGTCTTCTTTTAAGGCAGGATAATGCAGATTTAAGGCTTACACCTTTGGGGTATGAAATCGGTCTTATATCAAATGAACGCTATGAAAAATTCTTAAATAAAAAAGAACAGATTGAACGCGAGGTAGAAAGAATAAACGGGGTTTCTCTTTCTCCGTCGAAAGATGTAAATGAACTTTTAACAAAATATAACAGTTCAAATATTACAACAGGAATTAAACTTGCAGAACTTTTAAGGCGTCCTGAACTGTCCTACGAAATATTAGAGTCTGTGGATACTAACCGTCCTCAACTTAAAAAAGATGTATGGCAGGAAGCAGAAATCCAGATTAAATATGACGGATATATTAAAAAACAAATTGCCCAGGCACAGCAGGTTGCAAAACTTGATAAAAAACTTTTGCCCAAAGATATAAATTATGACTGCATTTCAGGCTTAAGACTTGAAGCAAGGCAGAAACTTAATTTAATAAAACCTCAGTCAATAGGTCAGGCAAGCAGAATTTCAGGTGTTTCCCCTGCCGATATTTCAGTTCTTTTAATTTATCTTGAAAGGAATAAATAATTATGAGCGAAAAGTATATTTTAATAGTCGAAGATGAAAAGCCAATATCCGATATTTTAAAATTCAATTTAGAAAAAGAAGGTTATAAAACCAAACAGGCATTTGACGGAGAAGAAGGTCTTAAATTAGCAAAAGAAGAAGATTTTGACCTTGTTCTTTTAGATGTTATGCTTCCTAAAATGGATGGTTTTCAGGTTTTAAGAGAGTTAAGAACTTATAAAAAATCAATCCCTATTTTACTTGTTACTGCAAGAGAAGACGAGATTGACAAAGTATTAGGCTTAGAACTCGGTGCTGACGATTATATTACAAAACCATACAGTGTAAGAGAACTTATGGCAAGAGTAAAGGCTAACTTAAGAAGAAATATTTCCGAAGCATTTACTTCAAACGAAGACGAGTCAAACATCATAAAAATGGGCCGTCTTGTTATCAATTCAGAAAGATACGAAGTTACTAAAGACGGTAACCCTATCGACCTTACAAGGCGTGAGTTTGAACTTTTGGAATATCTTGCTAAAAAGCCTGAAAAAATATTCTCCAGAGAAGCTTTACTTGAACAGGTTTGGGGCTATGAATATTTAGGCGATGTAAGAACAGTCGATGTTACAGTAAGAAGATTAAGAGAAAAAATTGAAGATAATTCTTCCGAGCCGGAATATGTGGTAACAAAAAGAGGACTTGGATATTACTTTAAATCAATTAAATAGGAGCTATTATGTTAAAAGGTATTCAACAAAAGTTAGTTCTTATATTTGTACTTATCATAATTGCTATTATGTCAGTACTTGGAACTTTCCTTATAAACAACATAAATGTTTATTATCATACTGAATTCCGTACAAGAATTTCTTCTACCTTCAATGATGTTTTTATAGAACAGTTAGAAAATGCCTGTATGAATGAAAAACCTGTTGAAGAAATAGAAGTTATGCTTAATGCGTACAGTGCCAATATCGGCATTGATTATTCTTATAGAAATTATTACATATTAGACGGACTTACCGGTGCATATATTTTCGGCACAGACAGTGAAAAAGGCAAATCGCTTTCAAAAACTCCTGCAATTTCCGAAGCATTAACAGGTAAAGTCGGTATCCAGACCGAAGCGTCAAGTCCTATAATGGAATATGCACTGCCTGTTATCAAAGATTCAAAACCTTTATACATTATTTATATTGCAGACTCTAAAGACGCGATGAATGATGTTATAAAAAATATGATAGGAATGGTGCTTCAGTCACTTCTTTTAGGGGTTATGATTGCAATACTTCTTGGAATATTCTTATCAAGAACAATCTCTAGACCTATCACAACACTTACAAAGCATGCTGAAAAAATGGCAAAAGGAGAATTTGAAACAGTTCCGTCAGTTAAAGAAAATGACGAAATCGGTATTCTTTCCAACACATTTAAATATATGTCAGATGCTCTTGCTAAAAGCGTTAACGAACTTGGTATTGAGAAAAACAAGTTGGAAACTGTTATGAGATATATGTCTGACGGTATTATTGCCTTTGATGCAGAGGGAAAATCAATCGTTATAAACCCTGCGGCAAAAAGGCTTTTAGGAATAAAAAATGAAAAAGAAATAAATTTTGATGAGTATTTTACTAAATTTTTTGACGATTTGTATATAGGCGATTTTATTTATCTTGATGACCACAAGGTTGAGCAAAGAGTGATAAACACGGGCGATATGTCGTTAAGGCTTGAAATAAGTCCTTTTAAATTTGAAAATGAAAAATACCGTGGTGTTATGGTGGTTATTCAGGATATAACCAAGCAGGAAAATATTGAAAACTCACGAAGAGAATTTGTTGCCAATGTTTCCCACGAATTGAAAACACCTATTACTACAATCAAAACCTATATTGAAACAATAAGAGAAAATGACCTTGACAGAGAAACCGAAATAGGCTTTTTAGATGTTGTAAACAAAGAAGCCGACCGTATGACAAGGCTTATAGGCGATTTACTTACACTTTCAAAACTTGACAGTAAGATAATTTTAGCAAACAGAGAGTACATAAATGTATCCGAACTTATCTGGGATGTTGTAAGTAAAATGAAAATCGAAGCAAATAAGTATGACCACAAACTTACTTACCACGAAATGAACGAACTTCCGCCTTTATTTATGGATAAGGACAGGCTTGAGCAAATCCTTATAAATATTATCTCGAATTCAATTAAATATACATCAAAAGGCGGTATTATAGATGTATTTGTAAGAGCCATTTACGGAAATATCTATATAAAAATAAAAGATAACGGTATAGGTATTCCAAAAGGCGACTTAGAGCGTATTTTTGAAAGATTTTACAGGGTTGACAAGGCAAGGTCCAGAGAACAGGGCGGTACAGGTCTTGGTCTTGCAATTTCAAGAGAAATGATTCTTGCTTTCGGTGGAGATATTTATATCGAAAGTGAAGAAAATGAGGGAACGGAAGTATGTATTGTTCTTCCTGTTGACGGAAAAAGGCTTGATATTGCTGTTGACGATAAAGAAATGTTTAAAAATATGCAAAATGAAGAAACAACCGATGTTATTTCAGAAGAAAAGAGCGAAAATACCGAGGAAAATGATATTGATTTTAATAATCAGAATGAAGAGGGTGTTTAAAAAGTGAAATTTTAAACACCCTCTTTTTAGGGGATAGGAAAAAAGCTTCAGAATGGACAAACTTAGCCAAAGTCCTTGACTTTGGGTCACCCGAAGGCGTACTAAGTACGTCGAGTGGCTAAGTTTGTTCATAGCAAAAAGTATTAATTCCAAAGATTTT
>JAZOMN010000020.1:0-10841 GCA_045654005.1 Clostridia bacterium | reverse complement strand
ATAATCAGTTTGATAAAACAAAAGCGATTATCCTTTCTATGACACAAAAGGAAAGGGATAACCCTTCAATCATAAATCTCTCAAGAAAAGAAAGAATTGCAAAAGGAAGCGGAACAAGCCTTCCCGAAGTAAATGCACTTTTAAAGCAGTTCGAGCAGATGAAAAAAATGATGAAGCAATTTTCAAATAAAAAGTTACCTAAGCATATGATGAAAGGTTTCTTTTAAATAAAAAAATACAATAAATAAAAAAATGGAGGAATTTAACATGGCAGTTAAAATCAGATTAAAAAGAATGGGTGCTAAAAAGACACCTTTTTACAGAGTAGTTGTAGCAGATTCAAGATCACCAAGAGACGGTAGATTTATAGAAGAAATCGGCACATACAATCCATTAACTAAAGAAAAAGAATTCAAAGTTGATGCAGAAAAAGCAAAAAAATGGATTGCTAACGGTGCTCAGCCAACTGATACTGTAAGAGATTTACTTAAAAAGAATAACATAATCTAAGGTGAACTTTATGAAAGATTTACTGAACTTTCTTGCATCTTCTTTAGTTGATAATCCTGAAAATATCGAGATTACAGAAAAAGAAGAAGAAAGAACAATTTATTACACACTTCATGTTGACGAAAAAGACATGGGTAAAATCATCGGCAAACAGGGTAAAAATGCTCAGGCAATAAGAACCTTAATGAAAGCAGCCGGTGCAAAAACTGATAAAAGGATTATAGTTGATATAATATGAGTAAAATTTCAGTCGGTAAAGTTGTCAATACAAGAGGTTTAAGGGGAGAGGTTAAAATCTACCCTTATATTGACGAGTTAGAGTCATTTAATGAATTTTCATATCTGATGGTAAACGATATAAAATATGTTATAAAAACGGTAAAATTCTTTAAAAATATGGTTTTTATAACCTTTGACGGTATAGATTCCATAGAAAAAGCAGAAAAGTTAAAAAACTTTGATGCCGAAATTTTTGAAGAAGATTTACCTGTGCTTGAAGATGGCGAGTTTTATATTAAAGATATACTGGGTATGGATGTTACATCCGATGACGGCGAGTATTTAGGAACTATTAAAGATGTTTTCCGTACAGGCAGTAATGATGTTTACGAAATTTCAAGGGAAAACAAGAAAAATATGTATCTTCCTGCTATAAAGGATGTTATACTTAGTATTGACACTAAAGAAAATAAAATGACTGTTCATATTATTGACGGGTTAGATGAACTATGAGAATTGATATATTAACCCTGTTTCCCCAAATGATAATGGGGGTTTTGGGAGAATCGGTTACAGGCCGTGCTTTAAAGAATAATCTTTTTGAACTTAATTTAGTTGATATAAGAGATTATACTTTGGATAAGCACAGGCGTGTTGACGATTATCCGTACGGCGGGGGAGACGGAATGGTTATGCAGGCAGAGCCTGTTTACCGTGCTTACCAGTCAGTAAAAAGCGAAAAATCGCGTTTTATATATCTTACTCCTCACGGCAAAACCTTTAATCAGAATATGGCAAAAGAACTTTCAAAAGAAGAGCATCTGATATTTTTATGTGGGCATTATGAGGGAATTGATGAGAGAGTTTGTGACCTTTTAAAACCCGAAGAAATATCGCTTGGAGACTTTATCTTAACCGGAGGAGAACTTGCAGTTATGCCGGTTTGCGACAGTATTTTAAGACTACTTCCGGGAGTTTTGGGAAATGACAATTCTATAAAAGAAGAATCTTTTGAAAATAATCTTTTAGAATATCCTCAATATACAAGGCCCGAAGAATTTATGGGTCTGAAAGTTCCTGATGTATTGCTTTCAGGGCATCATAAAAATATTGAGGAATTTAGACTTATAAAATCAATTGAGGCTACATATTTAAAAAGGCCTGATTTGATAAATGAAGAGGATTTTTCTAAAAAAGAAAAAGAAATCTTAGAAAAAATTAAAAAAAGTCTTGCAAAAGACAAATAGTTGTGATATACTATTAAACTGAATTAGGGTGTTCCTCTGGTAGTTAAAAGGGCTATTTATGAATTCCCAGGCAAGAAGGGAGGATAAAGCAATGGATATTATTAAATCTATTACTGCTGATCTTATTAGAACAGATTTGCCTGAATTAAATATTGGTGATACTGTTAGAGTTTTCGTAAAAGTTAGAGAAGGAAACAGAGAAAGACTTCAGGCTTTTGAAGGAACTATTATCAGAAAGAAAAATGGCGGAATTGCTGAAACATTTACTGTTAGAAGAGTTTCTTACGGTGTTGGTGTTGAAAGAACATTCCCTGTTAACTCACCTAATATAGGTAAAATCGAAATTATTAGAAAAGGTAAAGTTAGAAGAGCTAAACTTTATTATCTTAGAGACAGAGTTGGTAAAGCAGCAAAAGTTAAAGAAAGAATCTAATAATAAATTAAAGGGGCTTGAAAGCGCTTGCATCATAATGCGGGTTGTTTTTAAGCCTGTTTTTCTTATTGCGTTGCTTTAGCAACGCAGCGAGATAAATTCCTTGCGGAATTTGCGATATGTACTTTGTACGCGATATATCTTCGATGCGATATATTTTTGAATATCCTCGCCAAAGGCGAGATATATCAAAAATGAAAAGGGAATTTATCTTATATCGCAACGGAATGAAATGGAGTTATATCGCATTTGGTCAACAAATATATCGCACGAGCGATAGAGAGTATATCGTTTAAAAATTGATATTCAGTATATTCTTGATTTTTTCAGGAGGTAAATAATATGAGCGATAATTTAGAAAATCTTCCAAACAATGAAGAAAATAACGAAGAGGTTATGAAAATTGAAATAGATTCAATAACTGAAGAATCTGAGAACGGTGAGGTTGTTGAAATTTTAGATAAAGAACCTAAAAAGAAAAAAAGTGCTATAAAAGAAATTTTTGACTGGGTAGTATCAATCGCATCTGCGGTTGCTATTGTACTTTTGCTTCATATATTTGTTTTTGTTCAGGTTACAGTTTCAGGTTCTTCCATGGACCCGACTTTAAAAGATAAGGACAGACTTATTGCAGTACGATTTATGTATGAACCGGAGTATGCTGATATTGTTGTTGTTGACCCATATTTAAAAGAGGGAACAGTTAAGGGTAAAACAATGTTTAACCGTGTTCTGTATATAAAAAGAGTTATAGCAACAGGTGGGCAGACTATTGATTTAAGAGGCGGTAAAGTTTATATTGACGGAAAACTTTTAGAAGAAGATTATATCGCCGATACAGTAAAAACTTATACTCAGTCTATGGATATGCCTGTCACAGTTCCCGAAGGATGCGTTTTTGTAATGGGTGATAACAGAGAGTGGAGTAAGGACAGCAGGGACAGTGCAGTTGGTATTTTACGAAATGAACAGGTAGTAGGAAAAGCGGTGTTCCGTCTTCTTCCGTTTGATAAATTCGGAGTGGTTAAATGAATATAAACTGGTTTCCCGGTCATATGAAAAAGACCGAAGGTTTAATTAAAGATAATTTAAAACTTGTGGATATAGTTGTAGAACTTGTGGATGCAAGAATTCCTCTTGCATCTAAAAATCCGCTTATAGACGAGATTGTTAAAGGCAAGCCTCGTCTTATTGTATTTAATAAATCAGATATGGCGGATGACGCGATTACAAGCGACTGGATAAACTATTATAAAAATAACGGCATTAAAGTTGTTAAAGTCAATTCTTTAGATGGGAAAGGCTTTAACGATGTTTATGACGGCATTAACCAGGTGCTTAAGGACAAAATAGAGAAATTCAAAGAAAAAAATCTTAACCTTGTTATAAAAATGATGGTTGTAGGTATTCCCAATGTGGGAAAATCATCATTTATAAATAAAATATCTAAAAGAGCAGGAGCGAAAACAGGCGATAAACCCGGGATTACAAAGGGTAAACAATGGGTAAGGCTTAAAGAAGGCTATGAACTTTTAGACACTCCCGGGATTTTATGGCATAAGTTTGACGATGAGGAAACTGCAAAAAAACTTGCATTTGTCGGCTCGATAAAAGACGAGATTTTAGATGTTGAGTCCCTTGCCTTTTATCTTCTTGACTTTTTAAAAAATAATTATCCCGAAAATATTAAATCAAGATATAATGTTGATTTTAGCGAGGATAAAGATACCTATGAACTTATGGAAGAAATAGGTAAAAAAAGAGGCTTTGTTATAAAAGGCGGAGAAATAGATTTAACAAGATGTGCCAACACAATTTTAGACGAGTTCAGAGGATTAAGACTTGGTAAAATCAGTTTAGAGAGGCCGGAAATATGAGTTTGTTTGAATTTGATAAAGAATTTAAAAAAGAAGGCTATAATATAATTTGCGGGGTCGATGAAGCGGGCAGAGGCCCTCTTGCAGGCCCTGTTTATGCTTGTGCAATTATTATGAAAGAAGATTTCATAATTCCTGATGTTAACGATTCTAAAAAACTTACCGAAAAGAAGAGAGAAGAACTTTATGATATTATTATAGAAAATGCTCTTGACTGGTCGGTTGCATCTGTTAGTGAGGCAGAAATTGATGAGATAAATATTTTAAACGCAACTATGAAAGCAATGGATATGGCGATTTCGGGGCTTAAGATTACCCCCGATTTAGCACTTATTGACGGCAATCAGAACAGGGGTATTAAACTTAGAAACCAAACTGTCATAAAGGGAGATTCAAAATCATATAATATAGCAGCGGCATCTATAATCGCAAAAGTAACGAGGGACAGATTCATTATAAAGATGGATGAAATATATCCCCAGTACGGTTTTAAAAAGCATAAAGGATACGGCACAAAAGAGCATATTGAAAATATAAGAAAGTACGGTCCATCAGAAATTCATAGAAGGACATTTTTAAAAAATATATGAAAAATAAAGAAAAAGGAAATCTTGGCGAAAATATAGCAGAACTTTATCTCAGAATGAAAGGCTATACAATTTTAGAAAGAAATTTCTATGTTAAAGGCGGAGAAATTGATATTATTGCATCAAAAGATGATGAAATTGCAATAATAGAGGTAAAGACAAGAACAAATGACAGTTATGGCGACGCGAAAGAGGCAGTTACATATTATAAAAAGAAAAGTATAATTTTCGCAACAAGATGCTATATTAACCGTAATCATTTGTATGATAAAAAGATGCGTTTCGATGTTATTGAAGTATATCTTTCTAAATTTAAGGTAAATCACATTAAACATGCTTTTGAAATTTTTTAATTTAAAAATTTCAAAAATTACTTGAAATTGGCAGAAAAGTGTGTTAAAATGAAATAAATTTAGATTGTTTATTCATGGAGGAATTGAAATGGGTTTAACCATAAGTAATAAATCAATGGGAATTTCCCCATCGCCTACACTTGCTATTGACTCTAAATTCAAAGAAATGAAAAAAGAGGGAATAGATGTTGTAGGTTTTGGTGCAGGGGAACCTGATTTTGACACACCAAAGCATATAAAGGAAGCGGCAATCAATGCGATTAACGAAGGGTTTACCAAATATACCCCTGCTTCCGGAACTATAGAACTTAAAAAAGCAATTGTAAAGAAATTAAAGGATGAAAATTCACTTGATTATGAAATTTCAGATATAGTAGTTTCAAACGGAGCAAAGCATTCGCTTGTTAATGCGTTTATGGCAATTTTAAATCCTCAGGATGAAGTAATCATTCCTGCGCCTTTTTGGGTAAGTTATCCCGAAATGGTTAAAATTGCGGACGGAACGCCTGTGTTTTTAGAAACTACAGAGGAAAACAACTTTAAATTCAAAGTAGAAGATTTGAAAAAAGTTGTAACTTCTAAAACAAAAGCATTAGTTTTAAATAATCCGTCTAACCCTACAGGTATGTTATATACTAAAGACGAATTAAAGCAAATCGCTGATTTTGCGGTTGAAAATAATATTTATGTTATTTCTGATGAAATATATGAAGCGCTTGTTTATGACGATAAGGAAAGTTTTGTAAGTATTGCATCTTTTGGCGAAGATATAAAAGATTTGACAATTATTGTTAACGGTGTTTCAAAAACCTATGCTATGACAGGTTGGAGAATAGGATATACTGCATCAAATGCAAAAATTGCAAAAGCAATGTCAAATATCCAAAGCCATGCAACCTCTAACCCTAACTCTATTGCACAGGTTGCAGCGGTTGCAGCGCTTAACGGTCCGAAAGACGAAATTGAAATAATGAAAAAAGCGTTTTTCGAGCGAAGAAATCATCTTGTTGATTTAATAAATGATATTGACGGGGTATCTTCCATTAAGCCTGACGGTGCATTTTATGTAATGATGAACGTATCTCAATTATTTGGGAAAAAATATAATGACACTGTAATTTCAGATGTTGATACATTGTGCGAATTATTACTTTCCGAAGTTAAACTTGCACTCGTTCCCGGAACAGGTTTTGGTGCTCCTAACTATGTAAGATGGTCTTATGCTACAAGTATGGATAATATAAATGAAGGTATAAAAAGATTAAAGTTATTTATAGAAAAATTATCATAACTAAAAAAGTCTATCGGCAGATAGACTTTTTTGAAAACGAAAGGAAAATGATTATGAAAATTTCATTTATCGGTGCAGGAAATATTGCGTCGGCAATAATCAGCGGAATAACTAAAGATGAATTTATATCAAAAAATGATATTTCGGTTTATGATATTAATAAAGATATAGTAAAAAAATATGAAACCGATGGTTTTTCAGGATGTAAAGAATTAAAAGATGCATTAAAGAGTGATATTATTTTCCTTACTGTAAAACCTCAGTTTTATCCTGATGTTTTATCTAAAATGGGAGAAATTGAGGGTAAAGTAATTGTAACTGTTGCTCCGGGAATTTCAATTGAGAGAGTTTTATCATACCTTGATAAAAGCAATAAGGTTATAAGAACTATGCCTAACACACCTCTTATGGTGGGCGAGGGTATGACAGTTATGGCAAAAGGCAAAAATGTCGGAGATTCTGAGTTTGAATTTGTAAAAAGTCTTTTTGAAAAATCAGGAAAAGTTCAAGTAATAAAAGAAGAACTTATTGATGCTACAATTGCTGTTGCAAGCAGTTCTCCTGCCTACATATATATGCTTATAGAAACTCTGGCAGACGGTGGAGTTTATAACGGGCTTGACAGAGAAAGTGCAATAAATATGGCAGCACAGGCAGTTTTAGGTTCTGCAAAAATGGTTTTGGATACGGGCATTCATCCTGCGAAATTAAAGGATATGGTATGTTCGCCTAATGGAACGACGATTCGTGCTGTTAAAGAACTTGAGGATAATAATTTCAGGGGAGCAATACTTAGTGCGATGAATGAATGCTACAAACGCGCTAAGGAGATGTAAAAATTATCCAGACCGTGCAAATAGATAATAAATATAAAATACAAATTCAATAAGAATTATTATATTTGTCTTGTTTCAACCAAAAAACAAGGTATAAATCGCTAAGAGCGATTTATAAATTTCAATATTTGCACTTTGAACGAAAATGCCCTCTACCGTACATCGTACGCCGACGAGTTCATTTTCGTCCAATCTGAACAATTTTTCCTATCTCCGATTGCTTGTAGGGGCATCGAGCCCCATACAACCAATAAAGGAGATGTAAAAATCGTCCAGACCGTGCAAATAGAAAATATATAGGAGGATGCAAAAGCATCCTCTTTTTTAATGAGGAATCAGGAAACAGGAATCAGGAATGGTTATATTAAAAGTCACAATATTTAAAAAACAGGTAATTATTTCTACTATGAAAAAGAAAAATAAATTGGTATGATATAGATGTAATATAGTACTTTGAGGCAAATATACAATAACAAACAAACAATGTCAATCTTAATTTCAAAAAATCAGTAAAAGTAGTAATAAATAATAAAAAAATAGCGAAAGAAGAGTGAATTGTTTATAAAAAAAGGAGTGTTTTTATGAAAAAAGTTGTTTCTCTTTTTCTATGCCTTAGTATGATTCTTTCATTGACAGGCGTGCCCGTATTTGCGGAAGATTCAACCGCTGATTTACCTACCAGTACGATTATTTACGAAACCGGCGGAGCTATTTCCGTAGGCTGTGAATACTCATCCTGGCATAACTACTGGATTAAATTCGCAACCAAAGGCGTTAACAAACTTATGCAGATATATGCTCTTTATATCGACAGCAAAGCAACTGTAAAGCCTACCAATTTAATCAATTCATCCACTTCAGACTGGGTTGGCCCTCTGCAGTACTGTGTTCTCGATTCGGAGGATGAAACGGTTAACTGGACAGGAGGCGCACATGCTTATGAGGATGATACTGCTTCTGCATACACCCAAAGCGTAGTCTTAAAGGTTGATGGTGTTGTAATCAAAAAGCCCACCGACGAAAATCTTACTCTTACCGGCAAGGTTGCAGAAATCACCGTTGTTAACCTTCTTAAAGCAGGAAATGACCGCGAAGGTGACTATTCTTTAAGAGAAACCGTTGTTTATACCGTAAGCAACAACACAATTGACGTACATACCACTCTTACTGCGCTTGAAGATTTAAGAATTCATTCTTATTACGGCCTTCAGTCCATCAATGATCCTTACACTCTTCACTCTTACAGAAACGGAGATCCCACTCCCGCTCTTGCACCCGGCGGATATAACACTCATTCATCCGGTTTGAAGGAACAGTATCCCAATGTTGATCAGGCTGTTCACAAAACCGCAAACGGAGATGTAATGACTGTAACGCTTGACAGAACATATGGTCTTGGAACATGTGAGAATAATAAAAAAGACGGCAGTGTTATTTCAAATACCTCAAAGTACAATAAGACCTATTTCTATCAGGTTTTGGCAAACAGCGCTGAGGACGCTCTTGTTGTTAAAGAAGGAGAATCTGTTTCATGGAAGGGACAGTACAAATTCTATAAAGAAGCTCTTTCAGAGGATGCAATTTACGAATGTGAAGAAATCTTTTTTGACGATTTTGCAACAGATAAAAATCTTTCATCCATCTATGCTGATACCTCTGTTGTTGATAAAACCTATACGAATGAAACAACCGTGGCAATAAAGGACGGACTCCTTGATGTGAAAAAAGGAGGATTGTACGGCTATACTTATATTGAGTTCCCCGAAACACTTATAGATACTTCCGATACCGATGCAGAATCATTTGTTATTGAGCTTTGGTCTGATGTTCAGAGTGCAGGTTCATCCACTCCAACAAACTGTATGTATATTAACGGAAAGAGTCTTACAAACACATATAAGAATGAACATACCGTTAACGGTAACTACTATGCAGTATATCACACAGCCTCAAAAACTGCTTACTTCATATATCCCGACGGAACTGCTGAAGTGAAAATGGATATTCCGGAAAGCGAAAACGGATTCAGTATAGGATTAAGAAGTGTTGCCAAGGCGGCTGATCATGACTATATTGCAGTTTATACCTATGCAAATAAATTCAAAGGAAATGTGGAAAGTATCAATTCCACAACCGCAACACTTTATACCAATCTTCCCATTTCGGAAGACAGCACACTTAAGGTTGGCAATATAAATGCAGAAATTACAAAGAAAGCCAACACTTACAATACATATACCCTTACCTTTTCAGAAGCTCTTCCCGCAGGAAATCTTACTTTAACAGGTAAGGTAAATAAACTTCTTTGCAATTCTGAAGAAGAAGTATCCGTAGAGTTCACAAATGTTTCTGTCAGCCCTGAAATTGCAGCCGAAACAGTTCACTACTATACCGATTTTGACGAAACTTATGAAGAACTTCAGGCGGACGGGTGGAGTGCTAAAACTACACCTGCCGGCTCGGCGGGCGTAGTGAAAACGTTAGAAAGCGGAGATACAGCGTTTGTTATAAACGGTCCGACTTCCACGGGGACTGTTATATTCAGAACTCCCAAGATAAAATATCAAGGCGAGGCCTCCAAAAGACCTGACCTTGTTTACGAATTCAGAGCAAAATTTAATCAGAGTTACTATCTGGCGCGTGTGCAGGAAATCCAAAGCGAAACAGATAATTCCAGAACTTTTGCGATCGGTGGAAATAACATGAAGCATAAAGTCAGATGGAACATAAACGCAACGGAGGTTATCGCTGATCTTTCGAATGCGACAAAATGGCATACATTCACAATAGTTTACAGTGGTTCTTATAACACCAGAACACTTTATATTGACGGAGTCGAAAAAGCAACGCTTACAGGTACGGATGCTTATGACAATAACTGGTTTAATTCCAATACCTTCTGGACCAACCTTTTTGTATATGGTAAGACAAATGATGTGTTGAGTGTTGACTATATGAAGTACTACGAGAAGGCATCTGAGTTCACCGCTACTGTTGAAAATACAAACTCTGACAACAATACGAAAACAATTGTTAATTTCACCGGCACACCGTTAAGAGATAAGATCAGTGCCGCTTCCTTTAAGGTTGACGGAGCTTCTGTTAAATCAATTAAACCTTGCAAAGATAACGGCTCATCATATGAAGTTGAATTCGCTGAACCCCTTTCGGATGAAACTACCTATAATTTAAGCATAACCGGAGTTACCGACGCTTTTGGAAGGGTTATAAATGATGAATTAAGTTTTAAGGTTGAAAAGACTCCATATTACGATATCGGGGTAAATTATAATTCCTTCGGTAAAGTTCTTGTCAACGGAGAAGAAGTGGCAAGTGGTAATGTCACAAGTTATAAAGAGGGGTCTGAAATAACGATTACCTTAGTTCCCGAACCCGGATATCGTGTTTCGGAGGCAACATTTGGCGAAGATCCCCTTATTTCAACCTCCTATAATGTTTATACCTATAAGATAAATGCATCAGGAGAG